>JANPCY010000029.1:0-5406 GCA_031431175.1 Steroidobacteraceae bacterium
GGTTTCGGTGATTGGCTGGCCAAACCCCGCGCTGTCGGGGTTGCTGTCGATCAAGGCCGGGGAATTCACGAGCTTGCTGTCGTTGTACGAGGCCGATCCCTGGATCGTCAGCCCGTCGGTCACCTGCGCCACGAACTGCAATTCGACACCGTTGACCTCGTATTCAGGCCCGTTCAGGCCGGCAGTAAGGTTGCCGAGGCCAAGCTGCGGGGCAAAGATACCCGTCTGGACGTTCTTCCATTCTTCACGGTAAACCGCGCCGTTGATCTGCAGCCGGTTATCCAGCAAAAGGGTCTTCCAGCCGAGTTCGTAGTTGGTCAGCTCGTCCGATTCGTACGCGAAGGGCCTGAAATATTGATTTATTGGTTTGCCGTTGGCATCCACGTTGGTCGGGTCTGGGTCCGGCAGGAAAGCGGCAAAGCCGCGGTTGAAGCCGCCCATGCGGAAACCCTCTGACCAGGTCGCATAGAGCATGATATCCCCGGTGACATTCCAGCTGATGTTAGCGCGGCTTTTGAAATCGCTGACACTGTCGCTGTTCGGAATCTGTTCGTCGAGGTTACTGCCGTAAGGTGCGTTGCCGGCCGCTGGGCCGGTGCAGGGGCCGGTCAGGACTGAGGTACCCGAGCCGTACTGCTTGCAGTAGAAGCTTCCTATGTTGGCGCCGAGCATATTGTTGCTGAGCTTGTAGTAGCGCGTGCCGCCGGTGATCGTGAGCACCTCCGGGATAATGTCGAAGTCCACCGAGGCGTATACGGCCTTTGCTTCGTAGGTGCGCCGGAAGTCGTCAAAGAAACCGGTGGCCGGGTTGCGCCGACCCGGGTCGTTCAGCGAAGCGCTCTGGAACTTCGGTGCAGCCAACGGGTCCAGCCAGAAGAAGCAGCTTTGTGGGCCGCCCACGGTGCACTCCGGCACCGACTTGTACAGCCACTCGGTGTCGTCGTTCAGTTCACGCTGCTCCCAGAACAGCCCGCCGACGGCGCGCAGACGCCAGTCGCCTGGTGTCGTGAAGCGCAGTTCGTGGCTCTGGTTGATGTTCTCCGTCGTGTCGTGCCACGTGGAGGAAGGTGAATAGCACTTGTCCACAGAATTACCGGAATAACCGGTGCACTGGTAATAAATGCCATACACGCCGCGTGCATAGTTGGTGTAGTCCGCGATCTGATCGGAGTCGCGTTTCAGGTAGGCGCCGCTGTAAACGACATCCAGCACGCCCAGCTTGCCGTTGACCGTCAACGCCGTGTTCCAGAACTTGTCGCTGATCTTGGTATTGTTGAAGAGCGTCACTTCCAGTTCATTCAGGGGCTGACCCTCGGAACCGTTGGGGAGCTGGTAGAACACGCCCGAGCTGTTCATGTCCTGATAGGTCTGGGTGAGCAGGGCATCCCAGTCGTCGTTGATACGGTACGCGAGGCCGACGCGCAGGCCCTTGTAGGAGAAGTCGTTGATGTCGTCCGCTTCATGGTGGAAATAGACGATGACGACCGAGTCGGCCGGTACGGTACCCGGCGTACTCGCGTCGTAGTCAGCGACGCAGCCCGCCCCAGCAGTCCCCGCATTGCAGGTGCGAGACGCAATGCCGTTATCCGTAGGCCGGCGGGTGAAGGTGCTGCCCACGTTGTCGATGTAGCCGCCGCGGCTCTCGTTGTAGATCACCGCGCGCAGAGCCATTTTGTCCCTGATCAGCGGGATGTTGAGGACCGCCTCGGCGGCGCCGTTATCGCTGCCATGCGCCGTCGTGCCATAGCTGGCGCTGACCCTGCCCTCGGTCACGTCCAGCTTCGGCTTGTTGGTGATGTAGCGCAGCACGCCCGCCTGCGCGCCGGCGCCGAAAAGGGTGCCCTGCGGGCCCTCAAGCACCTCGATACGCTCGAGGTCGGCAGCATAGACGTCGAGGTTGCGGCCCGGAATCTGGGTCGACTGCTCATCCAGGTACACAGCCACGTTCGGCCATTGGCCGACTGAACCCTGGCCCTGGGTGCCCAGTGCACCGATGCTCAGGCCGCGCATGTAGACGACGCTCTCGCCGGGGCCCCTCGACGCCAACGACACGCTGGGCAGGTACTTGATGTAATCGTCAATCGTCGACACGTTGAGCTGGCTCAGCGTTTCGCCAGTCAAGGCCTGGATCGCGAGCGGCACGTCCTGCAGGTTTTCGCTGCGCCGGGTCGCCGTGACGGTGACTTCCTCGATTCCCACGGGCGCTACCGCGGTCTGGGCCTCGGCAGCCTGTGTTACGCCGGTGGCCAAGATGGCGGCGACGGCGGACGCGACTTTATAGTTCATGTGTTCTGATCCCCCTGGCGTTTGCTGTGCTTCAAATGCAACTCCCGCGGCTGGGCGGAATATCGCCGTTTTGCGCACGGTCGTACTTGGAGCCGTGCAGCCACGTTCACCGAACCTGACGATAACAAGTGAAATACACTGTCGTCCACAGGAAACTCGTCTGAAAAAAGCATTAACCGGAAGGAAAAAAAGCACTGCCCATACTGTCGTAAATACGCCACGCTTGTACAATGACCAGTTTGGCGGCCCCACACCGGACCCGGCGTCGAGCGACGGCATCAGCCTCGTGCGGCCGAAGCGCACATACTCCATAACGATCAACACCTGGGGAAAACCGCAGCTGGAAGACTTTCACACTGGCACGGTGAGTCCAAGCCGAGAAATTGGATCGGGGCATCAAGAAAAGGCATTGGCGCGTGCCAGACCCATGGCTCACGCTGCGCCCGGCCGGGCGCGAAAGCGAGCGGTACCCGGCCGACAGGAGGGAATGATGGACCGAGTACGAATCGACCGGCGCTGGCTGCCGCTCAACGCCCTGCGGGCCTTCGAGGCGGTCGCCAAGCACGGCAGCTTCACCGGGGCTGCGAACGCCTCGCTGATCTCGCAAAGCGCGCTCTCCCGTCATGTCATTTCGATCGAGAAGCTGATCGGCGTACAGCTCTTTGAGCGCCGCCCGCATTCGCTCGTACTGACGAAAGCCGGACAGCACCTGCTGCCGGCCGTGACCAAGTCCTTCGACCGGCTCGAATACTCACTCGATGAGATCCGCAACGCGGGCGCACCGACACTGCGAACGCTGCGCGTGCAGATGCCGCCGAGCTTCGCCGTGCATCTCGCCGTGCCAATCCTGCGCGATTTCCGCCGCGCCAACAGCGAGATCGAGATCGACCTGGTGAGCCCCTATGGCGTCGGCCCACCGCCGAGCGATGTCGATGTCGCCGTCGTCTACTCGAAGCCCACGGTGACAGAATACGTAAGCGACCTGCTGTGGCCGGTGCGGCTCAGCATTCTCTGCCACCCGGGCCTTGCAGCACGGCACGCCGGCAAGGACCTCGCAACCTTCATCCGCGACAACGAGCTCATTCACGTGCGCATCGCCGATCTGCCGCGCCATCATGTCTGGGCGCAGCTCGTGCGGCAGGAAAACCTCGGCCCGGTGAATTACGAGCGCGGCCTCGTCTTCGACACCGCTTTGCTCGCGGTCCAATACGCCTTGAGCGGCGAAGGTCTCGCGCTTGTCGACCTCAACCTGTTCGCTGATGATCTGCGCGCCGGCCGTCTCGTGCGGCCGTTCGACGTCACACTCGATGACGGCTACGGTTACTACTTGATAACGCATCCGGACGCGCTGAGCGACACGGCGATCGCGCTTTTCCGCTCCTGGCTCATCGAACATTTTGGTCCGCAGAAAGCGAGCGAGGACCCCCGCGTGCGCATTGCCGTATCGAATGAGTGAGGCCGCCGCCCGATGACAGAATCTGCTGATCGAGTCGAGCGTCGTCCGCGGCGGCGGCCCGCGAGTGCGGCCGCTGCGCTGCCTGCCGTCGACCGAACGCTCGGCTATCGACATCTCACAAATCCATTCGAGCCCCTCAAAGTGTTCTCGGACGACGAGGTCGCCACTGTCCACGAAGCGGCACTCATGATCCTCGAGAATCAGGGCATGCGGGTGCTGCTGCCGAGCGCGTGCGCGGTGTACGCGCGGGGTGGCGCGACGGTCGAGGAGTCAACGCAGATGGTGCGGCTCGATCGTGGCCTCGTCGCGGCCTCGCTCGCGACGGCGCCGCGCGCGATCACGCTGCATGCGAAGGACCCAGCGCGGCACATGCCGATTTCGGGCCGCCACGTCGTGTTCGCGCCGACCTCGGGTCCACCGAACATCATGGACACGAAGCAGGGCCGCCGCGCGGGCACGTTCAAGGACTTCTGCAACATCATGAAGCTCTGCCAGAGTTTCGAGGTGATCCACGCCCTCGGTGGCGGCGTCGAGCCGCAGGACGTGCCCGTCCACGTCCGGCACCTCGAGACGACCCGCGCGATGCTGACCCTAACCGACAAGATCCCGAAGGTCTACGCGCGCGGCTCGGCCCAGACCGCCGACAACTTCGAGCTGATCCGCATCGCCTACGGCCTGAGCCCCGAGGAGTTCCGCTCTCGCCCCTATACCAGCACCATCATCAACACGAACTCTCCATTGCAGCTTGACATCCCGATGGCGAGCGGCATCATGGATTTCGCCGCCGCCGGCCAGGTGCTGATCATCACGCCCTTCACGCTCGCCGGCGCGATGGCACCCGTGACAGTTGCCGGTGCGCTGACGCTTGCCCACAGTGAATTTCTCGCCGGCCTCACGCTCGCGCAGCTCGTCCGCCCGGGCGCGCCGGTCGTCTATGGCAGCTTCACGTCGAACGTCGACATGAAATCGGGATCGCCCGCATTCGGAACGCCCGAGTACGTGAAGGCTGCGTTCGGTGCCGGCCAGCTTGCGCGGCACATCGGATTGCCCTGGCGCTCCTCGAGTGCGACGGCGTCGAACACACCGGACGCGCAGGCGGCCTATGAATCGCAGATGAGCCTCTGGGGTGCGCTGCTCGGCGGCTGCAATTACATTCTGCACGCCGCGGGTTGGCTCGAGAGCGGGCTCACCACGTCGTATGAGAAATTCATGCTCGACGTCGAGATGCTGCAGATGTTCGCGGAAGTCTTCCAGCCGGTAGGCGCGACGGCGGCGGACCTCGCGCTCGAGGCGGTCGCCGAAGTCGGCCCGGGCGGACACTTCTTTGGATGCGCACACACGATGGAACGGTACCGGACTGCGTTCTACTCACCGCTCGTCTCCGATTGGCAGAATTTCGGTCAGTGGAGTGAAGCAGGCGCGAAAACCGCAACCGAACGAGCGAGTGCGCTCTGGCAGCAGACACTCCAGCGCTACGTGGCGCCCCCGCGCGATCCGGCCGTCATCGAAGCGCTCGACGCCTACGTCGCGCGCCGTACGGCTGAGGGTGGCGCGCCGCCGGTCAGCTGATTTCAAACCGAGGCTTGGGTATGCGAACGCATGCAAGAGTGGTTGTGATCGGCGGCGGCGTGGTGGGCGTGAGCGTGCTCTATCACCTGACCAAA
>JANPCY010000030.1:0-8651 GCA_031431175.1 Steroidobacteraceae bacterium
GGAGCGCGAGGTGCCGGCCGACATTGCGATCTGGCCGCTGACTTTTCAGGAAGCGAATGCCGACTTGAACGGCATCTTCGAGGCCATCCAGCGCAAGAACGCGCTGATTACCGGGTTCCTCGTCGCTCACGGCATTCCGAAGGAGGAAATCACCGTCGCACCGCCGGTCGTCACCGACCTGTATGCGCAGAGTTATGGCGACAAGAGCCACATCCTGTTTCGCTATACCGGCAGTTCCACGGTGACCGTCTACTCGGGCAATGTGGTGGCGGTGCGCGCGGCGATGCAGGACGTCATTTCGCTCGGCAAGAAAGGTGTCGCCCTGTCGGGCGAGGGCTACCAGGGCCAGACGCAGTTTGTGTTTTCCGGCTTGAGTTCGCTGAAGCCCGACATGATCGAGGAGGCGACCAAGAACGCGCGCTCGGTTGCCGGGAAATTCGCGGCGGATTCGGACAGCCGGCTCGGCAAGATCCGCTCCGCGCAGCAGGGCCAGTTTTCGATCGAAAATCGCGACAGTACGACGCCGCATATCAAGAAAGTCCGGGTCGTCGCAACCGTCGAGTATTACCTGGCGGACTGAGCCGATGCCCGAACACGCCAACACCGACGCCGAGATCGCAGCCTGCTACGACGTGATGGCGGAGTTGCGGCCACATGTCGAACGCGAGAAGTTCGTACCGCTGATCCGCTCGATGCAAAAAGGTGGATTCCGGCTCGCCTGCATCCGCGCCGAGGGGCGCGTGGTCGCAGTAGCGGGCTACCGAATATCGACCAACCTGTTCATGGGTCACAATCTCTACGTCGACGACCTGGTCACGGCCGAGACCGAGCGTTCGAAGGGCTACGGGCGCGAATTGCTGGCCTGGTTGCGCGGCATCGCCGCCGAGAACGGCTGCAGGGGCTTCCACCTCGACTCGGGCGTGCAGCGCAAGCGCGCGCACGAGTTCTACCTCCGCGAAGGTCTCGAACTCAGCAGCTATCACTTCAGCGTACGGCTCAACGGCCGCTGAACCCGCAGACCGCCGTGCCACGAATCATCGAGCCGCCCCGCGCGCTCACGCATGCCGCGCTCGCGGCCGGGGCGCGCGCCCTCGCCCGCCGGGATCCGGATCTCGCCGACCTGTTCCGGCGGCACGGCATGCCGCCGATGTGGGCCCGCCGTCCGGGCTTCGCCACGCTGATCCACATTGTGCTGGAGCAACAAGTCTCAATTGCCGCCGCGCGCACGATATTCCGGCGCCTGAGCAGTCACCTTGGCGAGATGACGCCGCGGGCGGTCGCGGCGCACGGCGTCACCCGCCTGCGACGCTTCGGGTTGACGCGACAGAAGGCTTCGTATTGCCACGAACTCGCGCTCGCGGTGCGGGATGGCGAGCTGGACCTTGGCCGGGTCGCGCGCGCAGCCGATGCCGACGGCAGGGAGACCCTGCTCGCGATGCGCGGTCTCGGCCCCTGGAGCGTTGATGTCTATTATCTGATGGCGCTGCGCAGACCCGATGTGTGGCCTAGCGGCGACCTCGCGCTTGCGGTCGCCATGCGCGACGTCAAGCGGCTCTCAGACAAACCCGACAAGGCAGAACAACAGGCGATCAGCGCGCCGTGGGCGCCGTGGCGTTCGGTCGCGGCGCGGCTGCTTTGGCATTATTATCTCCGTTCACACAATTCACGGGTGATTTAGGAGGGCATCATGCAGCGAAAGGCATCGGCCGTATGGCAGGGCGGCATCAAGGATGGCAAGGGCCACATCACCACGGACAGCGGCGTGCTCTCTGCGACACCCTATTCATTCAGCACGCGCTTCGAAGATGTGCCCGGCACCAATCCCGAGGAACTGATCGCCGCGGCGCATGCCGGTTGTTTCTCGATGGCGCTTTCCCTGATGCTGGGTGAGATAGACATCCAGCCCGAGCGCATCGACACGACAGCGACCGTCACGCTCGAGAAGACCGAAGGCGGATTCTCGATCACCAAGGTGCATCTAGACGTGCAGGTGCGCGCGCCAGGCGCCGATCGCGCCAGATTCGAAGCGGCGGCCGCGAAGGCCAAAGCCGGCTGCCCGGTCAGCAAAGTGCTGAACGCTGCAATTACAATGAACGCGAAACTCACCCCATGATTCAAGCCGCGGTCGCCAGCCTGCAATCGTTGCGGCATTGTCCGCGAGCCGACACCCCTACGGAGTGAACACGATGAGCCCATTCCCGCCCTTGCTGGCACGGGTGCTTGCCGCACTGCTGCTGCTGCAGTTTGCGTCTGCCGATGCCGCGGAACCGGCGGACGCTGCCGACAAGGACGCAAAAGAGGAAAAAAAGACCGTCGCCGAACTACTGGAGGACACCAGCGCCCTGCCGGGCCTGTTCGGGCTGTATCAGAACAAGGAAACCGGCGCGTTGTACCTGCAGCTGAAGCAGGATCAGATCGGCAAGGACTACATCCATTTTCTGCATGCAATGGATGCGATTCCTGAAACCGGCTATTTCCGGGGTGAGCAATGGGCTGCGCGCATCTATTCGATCCAGCGCTACTTCAATCGTATCGAGATACGCAGTGAACCCTCCTCGCTGTATTTCGACGAGCAGAGTCCACTGCACCGGGCACGGTACGCCAATGTCAACCGCGCGGTGCTGGTCAGCACGCCGATCGAGGCGGAAGACAGCAAGACCGGCGATGTCTACATAAAGGCCGACGAGCTGTTCCTGAAAGAGGCTTTGCGCCAGATCAAGCCCACGCCAGATCCGGAGGCAAAGGCGGGCGATGAGTTCCCGCTCGGCGATCTCAGTGCCGACAAGACCCGCTATGTAGCAATCAACAACTATCCGCAGAACACGAACGTCACGGTCGAGTACGTTTACGAGAATCCCGCGCCGTTTCGCAAAGCCGACAATTCGTTCAGCGCAGCAGAGCTCGCCATCAATGACGACCGCAATATCAGCATTACATTGCGGCACAGTTTTATTGCCGTGCCGGAAAACGACTTCCAGCCACGGCGCGACGATCCGCGCATCGGGTTCTTCAGCGAGATCGTGCAGGACATGACCAGCGACGACGCTGTCACGCCGTGGCGCGACCTCATTGATCGGTGGAACCTGCGCAAGAAGAATCCCGGCGCAACGGTTTCGGAGCCGGTCGAGCCGATCGTCTGGTGGATCGAGAATACGACGCCACTGGAGCATCGGGAGGCGATACGCCAGGCGACACTCAGCTGGAATAGCGCGTTTGAGAAAGCCGGGTTTCGCAATGCCATCGAAGTGAGGATCCAGCCAGACGATGCCGACTGGGATGCCGGCGACATCCGCTACAACGTGCTGCGCTGGAATGCCGCGCCGAGCCCGCAGTTCAGCGGCTATGGTCCAAGCTTTGCCAATCCGCGCACCGGCCAGATCCTGGGCGCCGATGTGATGCTGGAATTTTCCAGCCTTCGGCGCTATCAGGAAATCGAGACCATCTACGACAGCAGCAAGTTGTTCGCAGTCTCAGACAGTGGCCACCAGGGGCTCTACCGGCAGCTGGCCTTTGGATTGTCTGCATTGATGGCGATGGGGGCGGACGCAGGGCGGCAATCGGCCATGGTGGACGACTGGCTGCGCTCACTGGTCGTACACGAGGTCGGACATACGCTCGGCCTCAATCACAACATGCGCGCCAGCCAGTACCGGCCGCTGTCGGCACTTCACAACCGCATTGAGACCGGCAGGAGCGGCCTCTCAGCATCGGTCATGGACTACGAAGCGACGAATGTTGCGCCACCGGGACAACCGCAAGGGCAATACTGGTCCACCGTTCCTGGTCCCTATGATGATTGGGCGATCGACTACGGTTACAGCGAGGCGCTGGCGGATCCGGTCGCCGAAGCCGCGCGGCTGCAAGAGATGTTGGGCCGATCGACGGAGCCGGAGCTGGCCTTTGGCAACGATGCGGATGACATGCACGCGCCCGGCGCCGGCATTGATCCCCGGGTGATGACCTTCGACATGTCGAACGATGCGATCGGCTTTGCCGAACAGCGTCTGCAATTGATCCAGCAGCTGCAAGGCGATCTGAGGCAGAAGTTCACTCGCCCCGGGCAGTCGTATCAGGGCCTGAGCAATGCTTTCGGCGTGTTGATGGTCGACGCACGTCAGAGTGTTGCAGTGTTGTCGCGATATATCGGCGGTGTAGAGGTGGATCGTGCGCTGGCCGGCCAGGCTGGTGCCGGCAAGCCTTTCACTCCGGTTCCGGCGGCACAACAGCGGCACGCGATGGCAGTGCTGGCGAAACAGGTTTTCGCGCCGGAGGCGATGGCGATCTCCGCCGATGTGATGACGCATCTGCAGAGCCAGCGCCGCAGTTTCTATTTTTACGGCCAGACCGAGGACCCGAAACTGCACGACCAGATCTGGGCCGTGCAAAAGGCGGCGCTCGATCACCTGCTGCACCCGGTCGTGCACAAGCGCCTGCTTGACACCGCCCTGTACGGAAACGAATACAGCCTGTCCGAAATGCTCGCTGACCTCACGGATGCCGTTTTCGCCGCTGATGCGAAGACCTCGGTCAACAGCCGCCGGCAGAATCTGCAGCAAGAGTACGTGCAGCGATTGGCCGCATTGGTGCTTGCCGCACCGTCCGATACGAACAGCCCATCACCGATGAACCAGGCTTCGCTACGCTACGAATTGAAGCGGATTTCGGAGATGCTGATCAGTCACGGCAATGACCGCGCCAGTATCGCCCACAAGGAGTATCTGCAGTTCCTGGTCAAGCAGGCACTGGAGGCGCCGCGAACCGCATGACGCCGTTTCATCTCGCCATCCAGGTCCGCGATTTGCGTGGCGCACGCGCTTTCTATGGCGGACTGCTCGGCTGCGTCGAGGGGCGGAGTTCAGAAACCTGGGTCGATTTCAATTTCTTCGGGCACCAGCTCGTCTGCCACGTCTCCGAAGCCGCGACGCGCAGTGCCGCCAGCAACCCGGTGGATGGGCACGACGTCCCGGTACCGCACTTCGGCATGGTGCTGGAAATGCCCGACTGGGAGACGCTGGCGCAGCGGCTGAAAGCGGCGGGCGTGCACTTTGTCATCGAGCCGCACGTCCGCTTTTCCGGCCAGGCTGGCGAGCAGGCGACAATGTTCCTGCTGGACCCCAGCGGCAATGCGCTGGAGTTCAAGGCCTTCAAGGACATCGCCGGGCAGCTGTTCGCGACCTAGCGCTACGCGGCCGGTGCTGACGGCGGCGGGTCCCCTTTGCGCCGGCCACGCACGCGATTCATGACTCCGGTCGCCGCCGTTCGCAGCTTGCGAAGCCAGATGCGCGCCCAGGCGAACTCGAGGCCCAGGATGCCTAGACCCAGAGGGACCACGAGGATCGCGGGCCCAGGCAGCACGACCATCGCGACACCGATCAGCAGCACGCTGCCGCCGATGACAGCGACTACAATGCGTCTCGCCCACTTGTAGGTGATCGTCCGACGCAGCCAGGTGCGCAGGCCGCCCCTCATCGCGCCACCAGCTTCGCAAGTGCGCGATCATGCACGCGCGTGAGAGTCGCGATCGCCGCGATCGCGCCGCAGGTCGCGAGGAACATGTCCCACTGCGTGTCCCAGATGTCGCCTTGTGTCGCCAGGAAGTCCTCGGCTGCGACGCCGGCGGCGACAGCCACCCACCATTCGAGGAATTCGTAGCAGGCACTGATCGCGAGACAGGTCGCGACGGTCATGAATGCCAGCCATGGACCCGATTTCACCGGCGCTGAGCGGATAAAGATCTCACGGACCGCTATTGCGGGAATGAAGCCCTGCGCCAGGTGTCCCAGCCGGTCGTAATGGTTTCGTGACAGGTCGAAGAGATCCTGGAACCAGAAGCCGATTGGCACACGCGCGTAGGTGTAGTGCGCGCCAAGGATCAGAATCAGGCAATGAAATGCGATCAGCCAGTAAAGGAGCGTGGTCAGCGGATAACGCCGCGCGCTCGCGTAGAGGACGAGCAAAGCGATCACAGCCGGGAATATCTCAAGGTACCAGGTCAGCCGGTCGTGAGCGCCGATGCGGGACAGGGCGAGCGCGGGCGCGACCACCAGCGTGATCCAGAAAAGCGTGCGGGGCCATTCATTAGCGGACTTTGTCATGCACTTCCCAGAAAGTCCTCGATGAGTCGCGCGACGGCCGCGGGTTCCTCATGATGGAGCATGTGACCGGCGTCGGCCAAGACTTCGACGCGCACATTCGGAATGCAGGCGCGGAACGCCGCCTCACCACCCTCCATGCCGAGACGAGTCGCGAGATCCGACTTGCCGCCGAAAACCATCAGCACGGATGCCGCAAGCTGGCGCCAGCAGGCTTCCATTTCCTCGCGGCGGTACAGATAAGGATTGACCAGGCGGTGGGCGGGGTCAGCGCGCAAGCGCACGCCGCCGCCCGGCAACGGCCTGGTCCAGCAGCTCGCGATGAACGACGCGCGATCCTCGGTCAGGCGTGGGTTGCGGCTCATCAGCCGCTCTGCGAGATCGGCGGCGTCAGCGTAATCGCTGAACTCCGGAGCTTCGGACAACTGATCGAGCCACTTGGCGTGTCGTGCGGGTGCCTGGGCAGGTTCGGTGCGTGGCAGCCCGAAACCCTCGAGATTGACGAGACTTCGCACGCGCGCAGGCCGGATACCGGCGTAAGTCATCGCGATGTTGCCGCCCATACTGTGGCCGACCAGGCGCGCGGCGCCCGCCGGGCACAGCCGGTCCAGCAGATTCTCGAGGTCGGCGTAATAGTCCGGGAACCAGTAGCCAGCCGGGCTCCACTCGCTGTGCCCGAAACCTCGCCAGTCGAGGGCCGCGAGCGGCCAGTCCGGCGCGATTTCGTCCACAATGAACTGGAAACTGTCCGCGCTGTCAGCCCAGCCGTGCAGGAGCAGCACCGGGTTGTCCGAATCGGGGCCCCAGCGCAACACGCGGTGCTCGAAACCGCGGATGCGCAGCATCTCCTGCCGGGCGGGCCGGCGCGGCATGTAGCTCATCGCCTCATTCCGGCGTCAGCCGCTGGATCAGCAGTTTGTCGATCCGGCGGCCGTCCATGTCGACGATCTCGAAACGCAGCCCGCGCCAGCGAAAACTCTCCGCCGCAGCCGGCAGGTGGCCCAATTGCGCGAGCACGAAGCCTGCGAGCGTCGTGTAGTCGTCGCCGGAACGCATGTTGCCGCAAGCCAGCAACCGTTCGACATTGTCGATTGCCATGCGCCCGTCGATCAGCCAGGTCTGATCGTCGCGCTTGACCGCCTCCGGCACTTCCTCACTCGCGGCCTCGGGCAGTTCGCCCGCAATCGCGGTCAGGATGTTGCCAGGCGTCACGATGCCCTCGATCGAACCGTGCTCGTCAACAACGACGGCGAAGTTGAGCTTCGACTCGCGGAAGAGATCCAGCAGGCGCAGTACACGCGTGGATTCGTGCACGATCAGCGGCGCGCGCAATCTGGACGCCAGATCGCCACCCGACGGGTCGCGCAACCAGTCGGCCAGGTCGCCGGTCTGCACGATGCCCAGCAATTCGTCCAGGTCGCCACGGCAAACCGGGTAGCGGGAATGGCTGCCGGCACGTATGGCGTTCCACACGGTATCGCGGCTGTCCGCCAAGTCGAGCCATACGACTTCGCCGCGCGGGATCATCACGCTGCGCACCGTACGGTCGGGCAGGCGCAGCACGCCCTCGATCATCCGGTGTTCATCGACGTGGAACACGCCGGCGCGTGTGGCCTCCGCAATCATCGAACGGATCTCCTCCTCGGTCAGGCCGCGACTCGTGGACTTGCGCAGGCCCAATGTGCGCACCACGAGTTCCGTCGAACCCTGCAGCAACCAGACCAGTGGCGCTGAAAGGCTCGCGAGCATTTCCATCGGGCGCGCGATCAGTGCCGCCATTACCTCGGGATTGGTCAGCGCCCAGCGCTTTGGCACGAGTTCTCCGATCACGAGCGACAGGTAAGTGACGCCGACCACGACGATGCCGTAGGCAATCGTATCGGTGTACTGGACGATGGGCGCCAGCAGTTCGAAGCCGGCCAGCCATGCGCCGAGCGGGACGGCAAAGCGCGCGCCGCTGTAAACGCCCGCCAGCACCCCGATCAGCGTGATAACGATCTGCACCGTGGACAGGAATCGGGTCGGATCGTCGAGCAACCGGAGCGCCGCACGCGCCCCTTTGCTTCCCGCCTCAGCCATCTGCTTCAGCCGGGTTGGGCGCGACGAAAAAACCGCCAGTTCGGCCATCGCGAACAGGCCGTTGACGAGGATCAGCGAAAAAAGGATCAGGAAGTAAGCCAGCATCGTGTGCCGGTGGTGCCGGCGGGAGCGATTCTAGCAGCTAATCGCCGGTGGCCCGGGTCCGGGGCATCGCGGGCCCGGCTTCGTACCAGGGCCGCGAGAAATTCACTGCGCGCACCACCACGAGCATCACTGGCACCTCGATCAGCACGCCCACGACCGTCGCAAGCGCGGCTCCGGACTGCAGGCCGAACAGGCTGATCGCCACCGCAACGGCCAGTTCGAAGAAGTTGGATGCGCCTATCAGCGCGGACGGCCCGGCCACGCAATGAGCAACGCCCAGCCGACGGTTCAACAGGTAGGCCACCGAAGAGTTCAACAGCACCTGGATCAGAATCGGCACGGCCAGCAGCGCGATCACGAGCGGCTGCGCGAGGA
>JANPCY010000031.1:0-6496 GCA_031431175.1 Steroidobacteraceae bacterium
CAACTGGAGCGTGCGCTGACGCTTGCGGCAGGCACGGCGCTGGCATCCACGATCGAGACTACCCGCGCGGGTCTCGAAGTCGAAGGGCAATCTGGCGCAACGCATTGCGCATTTCCGGATCGTCACTGGCCGGACTGAGTGGCTGTCAGTGGATGATCCGCGCCTCGCCGCGTCCGCGCGGATCGGAAGCCGCGCGCCATTCTTCGCCGTCGCGCCAGATCAGCTGCAGGTCGCCGATTTCCCAGGGATGCGGTTGCGCGCGATAACCACGGTCCGCGAGCGCGCGGATCAGCTCGTCCGGCAGCGGCCGGCTGATGCTGTAGGTGATCAGGTCCGGCGGCCAGAGCTGGTGATGAAAGCGCGTCGCGGAAACAGCGTCTTCCGCCGACATGTGGAAATCGAGCAGATTGATGATGGTCTGGTATACCGATGTGATGATCGTCGAGCCGCCCTGCGTTCCGAGCACCATGCTGACTGTCCCATCGGTGACCAGGATCGTCGGCGACATGGATGACAACATCCGCTTTCCCGGCTGGACCGCATTGGCCCCGGCGCCGACCACGCCGTAGTAATTCGCGACACCCGGCTTGGCGCTGAAGTCGTCCATCTCGTTGTTGAGCAGGAAGCCTCCGCCCTCGACCACGACGCCGCTTCCGAAATATGTGTTGAGCGTGTAGGTGAAGGCGACAGCGTTGCCGGAGCGATCCACGATCGAAAAATGCGTGGTGGCATGCGGCTCGAGGCCCGCGTGTACCGAAGCTGCCGGGCTGATGGCCTTCAGATTCACCTCTGCGGCCCGCGCGGCGATGTAATCGTCGGCAATCAGCTCCTCAACCCGTTGCGGCACGAAATCCGGATCTCCCAGGTACTCGGCGCGATCGGCAAACACGCGCTTCTCCATCTCCGCGGTCAGGTGGATGTACTGCGGCGAATCGAGCGGGAGCCCCGCAAAGGCGGGGGCGAGCACATCCTTCATCTTGAGGAGCTGGATGATGGCGAAGCCGCCTGAAGACGGCGGAGGTGCGGTGAGAATCTCGTAATGTCTCCACTGCGCCCGCAGTGGCGCGCGCCAGATTGGCTTGTAGGCGGCGAGATCCTCCGCGCTGACGAGCCCTCCGCCACGGCGCATCTCGGCGAGCAGCAGGCGCGCGGTCTCGCCGCCATAGAATCCGCCGGCCCCAGCAGCCGCGATACGGCGGAGTGTCGCGGCGAGTTCCGGTTGCCGGAAGATGTCATTCGCGCGCAGGCCGCCAAAGTGCGTGGCGAAGTTCGTCGTGTCCGCGAGTCGCGGCAAATCTTCGTGCATGGACTGCTCAAGCTGCGGGGGGACCTCGAATCCGTTCTCAGCGAGCGAGATTGCGGGTGCCACCAGTTCAGCCCAGGGCTTTTCCCCGAATTTCCGGTGTGCGGCCCAAAGCCCGGCAACCGTGCCTGGCACGCCGACGGCGCGATGACCGGTGAGGCTGGCGCCCTCGATGACCTCGCCGTGGGAATCGAGATACATGTCGCGCGTTGCCGCAGCGGGTGCCACTTCCCGAAAGTCGAGAAAGACGGCTTCGCCATTGAACCGCGCCAGCATGAATCCGCCGCCGCCAATGTTGCCGGCCTCGGGGGAGGTGACAGCGAGCACAAAAGCCGAGGCAATCGCGGCATCCACGGCGTTGCCGCCGTCAGTGAGGACTTGTGCGGCGGTATCCGCACTGTATCGATCCGGCATCGCGACAGCCGAGGCCGCTGGCGTCGCATTCTGCTTCGTCGGCCCGGTCGAACAGCCGAATGCGAGCAGCGCCGCCGCGGCGACGAGAAACCGTCGCCGCGTCGGCCCGCGGCTCGTCATGCGATTTTTGGCGGCACGTTCGCGTTGAGGCGGAACAGGTTCATCGGGTCGTACTTGGACTTGAGCGCAACGAGTCTTTCGAAGTTGGCGCCGTAATTCTCGCGATAGCCGGCCATCGTCGTGTCCGGATCCGTG
Organism: Steroidobacteraceae bacterium; assembly: GCA_031431175.1. Taxonomy (GTDB): domain Bacteria; phylum Pseudomonadota; class Gammaproteobacteria; order Steroidobacterales; family Steroidobacteraceae; genus SCUD01. Next base: position 1,973 of record JANPCY010000031.1, read on the forward strand.
AGATTTGTGTAGAAGCCCTTGGTCAGCGGCTCCAGTTCGCGCCAGTTCGCGCGCATCTTGGCGAGGTTTTCTTCGATGCCATCCTTGTTCGGCCAGGCGCCGACAGTTCCCAGCAGGAAAATCGCCTCGCGATTGGGGAACGCTGTTGCATCCGGCGCCATACGCCGGTAGGCCCCGCCAACATGATCGAAGAAAAGCAGGTACCAGTCCGGCATTCGCCTGAACGCGTCGATGATGAGATCGATGCCGTTATCCTTGAGTCGGGTCAGGAAGCCGCTCTTCAGGTAGTAGTACTTGCCGGCCCCCAGAAACTCGTCGGCGCCGATCTGCATCGCCAGATAGGACTTCGGCGCGATGTCGTCACGCAGCGGCTTGCCGAAAGCGCGCAGCTTCTTGAGCCAGGCCTCGCCTTCGCCATGATCGCCCGACCAGCAGACTTCGATGCCGACCTTTGCGCCGTCGGGTTCCCAATGCAGGTCAGGGGCCAGACTGACGATGTCGGGCGCATCCACTGCGATGTCGCGGTAGTAACGCATCACGTCGCGCGCCTGTTCGATCGGCCAGACAATATTTCCACCTAGGATCGTCGGATCCATCCGGTGCAACCGGTACTCGATCGAGGTCACGACGCCAAAATTGCCGCCACCGCCGCGCAGGCCCCAGTACAAATCAGCGTTTTCGTCGTCGCTCGCCCGGAGAAAATGCCCATCGGCGGTAACGACGTTGAAGGAGACGGCATTATCGCAGGCGAGCCCGAAGCGCCGGCCCAGCCTACCGAAGCCGCCGCCGAGCGTCAGGCCCGCGGCGCCTGTGTGCGATACGGTGCCCGCCGTGGTTATCAGCCCGAACGCAGCACTTTCAAGATCGAGCTGCCTGAGCAGCGAACCCGACTCGAGGTAGGCACGCTTCGCCTCCGGATCAACGCGCACGCCCTGCATCTGCTGCAGGTCAATCACGAGGCCGCCGTCACAGGTGGATTTGCCTGAAAGGCTGTGGCCACCGGCCCGCACTGCGGTCAGCAACTGGTGCTCACGTGCGAAATCGACGGCGTGCCGGACGTCTGATGCGCCTTTGCAGCGCACGATCAATGCTGGCTTCTTGTCGAACATCGCGTTCCAGACGCGACGAGTCCGGTCGTAGTCTGTGCTATCCGGCAGCAGCACGTCGCCGCCCAGGCTGGCGGCAAGGGCCTCGATGGACGAACCGGGCAACACGACTCCGCCACCCGTGAGTGTCTTTGCCGGCAAGTCGCCGATGCCACTGAGAGCGGCGCTGAAGCCGCGCAGCGGCCAAGTGGCGGCGAGCGCCAGGCCCGTACCGATGAATTGACGCCTCTTCATGATGGTCTCCCTGGAATCGCGGAACTCAGGAAAGTCTACTCCTGGACGCTTGCCACCGCACCCATGCCCGGATGGCGAAGCCGATGGCGAGTGCAATCGCGACGTCGCGGACTGCGGTCCAGGACGTGGTGAACACTATTGCGCCGCAGCAGAGGAGTGCGGCGACTGCAATTGCCTGCCCACCCGGAATCGGCACCGGCGCGGGACCCTCCCGACGGCGCAACACGATCAGGGCGGCGCTGGTCGAGCCATAGGCCAGAATGCGCGAGATCACGAAGAAGTTGACGAGATATTCGAAAGTGCCAGTGACTGCGAACAGCCATGACAGGACCGTGTAGACGATGATCGACACATGGGGCGTTTGCCAGGCGGGATGCACCGCGGCAAAGGCTGGTGGCAGGTCGCCGCTCTCGCCAAGCGCGAACAGGTTGCGCGGCGAGACCAGGATCGCGACCGCAAGGCCTCCCGCGCAGGAGACGACGGCCGCGATCGCCATGATCGTGCTACCCGCCGGGCCAACGAAGTACTCAGCGACGTCCGCGAGCGGCAGGGCCGATACGGCCGTGTCCGGCAATATTGCGTAGCAGGCGAGCATCAGCAGCAGGTACAGCGCGCAGGAAATTGCGAGCCCGGCCAGGATGCTGATCGGGAGGTCACGGCGCGGCTCGCGCATCTCGCCGGCGACTACTGCGGCGGCCTCGAAGCCGAAACAGGCGAACAGTGCCAGCAGCAATCCATCGGTTAGCCCATCCGGTTGCCGAGGTGCAGTCGTCGGGATGTCATTCCAACCGGTGAACCACAGCCCGGCCAGCGCGATCAGCGAGAGCGGCAACATCTTCGCGATCGTCAGCAAATTTCCGACCCAGGCGCCGTGCGTGACGCCGCGAACATTGATGGCAGTAAGTACGGCCGTGAATACGGTGATTGCCATGGCCCGGGGCCAGGGCACCGCGAGCGCGGGCCAGAGCGCCGCGGCGTAATCGAGCATGACGAAGGCGATCAGCGCGAACGACGCAAATCGCGAGACGACAAACAGCCAGCCGACCGTGAAGCCGGTCAGCGGGCCGAAGGTGTGGTGTGCGTAGTACTGCGGCCCGCCGGTGACATCGAAGCGGCACGCGACTTCCGCGAGCGTCAGCGCGAGCAGCGCAACGACGGCGAACGCGGCGAAAACGACCGCGAGGCTCCAGCGCCCCGACGAGATCGCGAGCCCGGCAGGCATCGCGAAGACGCCCGCGCCGACGACCGAATTGACCGTCAGGGAGATCACGTCGAACCGCCGCAGGCCGCGATGCAGCCTGGGCGGATCGGCGGCAGCGAAACTCACTGCGCCGGGGCTTCGGGCGCGGGCCTGGCGCAACCCGCCGTTAACACGGTCGCCAGAAACAATGCGCCGGCGTATTTCATTCCACGCATATTCAATCTCCCAAAAACTTGTTGATTATCATGGCTTGCGGCTCGTGTTCATCGGTAAAGGGGACGCAACCCTTTATTCCGTTATAAAGGGTTGCGTCCCCTTTACAGAATTTCCCTACACCTTGCTGATTATCATGGCTTGCGGTTCGTGTTCATCGCGGGATTGCCGTCGAAGAAGTCGAAGGGCCGCAGCTTGAAGTCGTGCCAGAGCACGGGCATCACGGGCCAGTCCTCGGCGCGCACCACATGGTGCATGCCGATGGTGTACCAGAGCACCAGGTCGGTGTTCTCGATGGACCGGTTGGCCCCGGTCCATTCCGGCAGGCCCTTGCCGGACAGGCTGCGCGTCGGATAGTCGCCAGCCGCATAGCGCTCGTCGGCGCGATACGGTGTCACCCACAAGGCATGGCTGGTGAAACCGGCACGCTTCCTTGTGTATTCGTCATCGCCCGTCACCGGCGGCATCGTCATGCCCGGCATCAGCTGGTAGCTGGTCGGATAGCCGACGGCATTCTTGCGACCGTCGCTGATGACTCGCCACAGCGACGGTTCCATCATGTCGGTGTGAAGCATCGCATCGTGCTCGTTCCTGGCGAGCACTCGCTGTGTGACCCAGATGCTGCCGCGCGGATGATCGGCGGCGAGGCGCTTCTCCTTGATCACGTCACGGATGAAGGAATTGCGCACGCCGTCCACATCGAGGTCGAGCCGGAAACTGAAGAAGTGATCGTGATTGACGGCGACGATGTGCTGGTCGACAAAGCGGCCGTAGGCATCCTCGCGTGGCCCGCCGCTGCTCGCGTCATCAGCGTCCTTCGCCTTCGCCATCTTGACCTCGGCGATGCCGGTCGCACCGATTGCGATCCGCATCTGCCCATCGGACTCGAAGATCCAGTCCACCACGTAATCGTAATTGCCGAGTAACGCCGTCCAGCGCGACACCAGTTCGCGCTTCGGACGTCCGTCCTGATCGTGCCGCCAGTTGACGTCGCCGGCATAACGCTCGAACAGGCAGGCGACGCGCGGCTTGTCTTTCGGATGGCCGTTGTCCTCGGTGACGATGCCGTTGAAGAAGACCGCGTTGTCCGGGCAGTCGATCCCGGGTGTCAGCGTATTTGCAAGCCCGCCTGCCGAGTACTCGCCGGCGTCCAGGAAAGTACGCGTGTACCAGTAGTGGCTCGGATCCATGTATGGCACGAAGATCTCGGACAGATTGCCCTCGTAGAGCACCGGACGGTCGGTGTCGCCGTCGCGCCAGGTGACCGTAGAAATGATCGTGCCGACGCGGGCGTCGGTGCGCAGATGGAAGCGCCATTTGTCCCAGCTGACGACGTGACCCTCGATCCTGAATCCAGGCCCGAGCGGCTGGCGAATCTCGATGGGTGAGGGGAACGAGCGCAGCGGCCCGATCGCTTCATCGTCGTAGTCCGCGTTGGTCTGCGGGACTGGCGCCGCCGACTCATCGGTGATCTCGAGGATCTCCTTGCTGTCCAAGTCGACCGTAACCGCCACGCCCTCGACGCCCCGAGGCCAGTCGTTGCGGACGCCCTGCGGCGAACCGCAATGCACCATCGCGATGCGCCGGTTCGCATATTCCTCCTGACCGAGGTAGCCGAGCGGCAACGCCATGCAATCCACGAACAATGGATGCTCGATGCCGCGCTTGCGAAGGGCCTCGAGGAATTCCGGCCGCTTCTTCAGTTCATCGATGATGTCGGGCGTGTATTCCTTTTCCAGCCAGGCAGCCTGCACACCGTTCACTTCCTTC
>JANPCY010000032.1:0-5226 GCA_031431175.1 Steroidobacteraceae bacterium
CGACGGCGTCGAACACACCGGACGCGCAGGCGGCCTATGAATCGCAGATGAGCCTCTGGGGTGCGCTGCTCGGCGGCTGCAATTACATTCTGCACGCCGTGGGCTGGCTCGAGAGCGGGCTCACCACGTCGTATGAGAAATTCATGCTCGACGTCGAGATGCTGCAAATGTTCGCCGAAATCTTTCAGCCGGTCGGCGCGACGGCGGCGGACCTCGCACTCGAGGCAATCGCCGAGGTCGGCCCGGGCGGACACTTCTTCGGTTGCGCGCACACGATGGCGCGCTATCGGACCGCGTTCTACCCTCCGCTCGTTTCCGACTGGCAGAATTTCGGTCAGTGGACAGAAGCCGGCGCGCAGACCGCAACCGAGCGCGCGCACACGCTCTGGCATGAGACGCTCGAGCGCTACGTGGCGCCCACGCGCGATCCGGCCGTCGTCGAAGCGCTCGACGCCTACGTCGCGCGTCGCACGGCCGAGGGTGGCGCGCCACCGGTCAGCTGATTTCAAACTGGGGATTGGGTATGCGAACGCAGGCGAGGGTGGTTGTGATCGGCGGTGGCGTGGTGGGCGTGAGCGTGCTCTATCACCTGACCAAAGCCGGCTGGAACGACGTGCTCCTGATCGAGCGGGCCGAACTCACCTCGGGCTCGACCTGGCACGCGGCAGGCGGCATGCACACCGTGAACGGCGATCCGAACGTCGCGAAGCTGCAGCAGTACACGATTAAACTCTACGAGGAAATCGAGCGGATTTCCGGCCAGTCCTGCGGCGTGCACATCACGGGCGGCCTGCTGCTGGCCGGAACGCCCGAGCGGCTCGACTGGCTCAAGATGGCTGTGGCGCGCGGCCGCTATCTCGGCATGGAACTCGAACTGCTGTCCGTCGCTGAAACGAAGAAAATCTATCCGTTGCTCGATGAAGCGCATTTCGTCGGCGCCATTTACGACCCGATCGAAGGCCACGTTGATCCGTACGGCGTGACACACGCCTATGCGAAGTCCGCGCAGATCGGCGGCGCGGAAGTCGTCCGCCAGACGCGCGTTGTCGACCTCCAAGTGCGTGCCGATGGCACCTGGGATGTGATCACCGATCACGGCAACGTGCACGCCGAGCATGTGGTCAACGCCGGTGGACTCTGGGCGCGCGAAGTCGGACGCTTCGTCGGGCTCGAGCTGCCGGTGCTCGCGATGGAACACCAGTACCTGATCACGGAGGACCTGCCGGAACTCGCCGGCCAGAAGGAGCAGCTGCACTGCATCGACTTCGAGGGTGAGATCTACATGCGCCAGGAGCGCAGCGGAATGCTGATGGGGACCTACGAGCGCGCCGGCGTGCCGTGGTCGCCGCGCACGACGCCCTGGGACTTCGGCCAGGATCTGCTGCCGAACGATCTCGAGCGCATTGCGCCAAGCCTCGAGGTGGGTTTCCAGCATTTTCCGCGGATTGCAAGTGCCGGCATCAAAAAGGTCGTGAACGGCCCCTTCACATTCGCGCCCGATGGCAATCCGCTCGTCGGCCCGGTGCCTGGACTGCGAAATTTCTGGGTGGCCTGCGGCGTGATGGCGGGCTTCAGCCAGGGCGGCGGCGTCGGCCTTGCGCTCGCGCACTGGATGATCGATGACGATCCAGGCGCAGACATCTGGGCGATGGACATCGCGCGCTACGGCGATTGGGCGACGCGTGCCTACACCAATGCCAAGGTGCGCGAGAACTACTCACGGCGCTTTCGCATCCGTTTCCCGAACGAGGACCTCGAGGCGGCGCGGCCATTGCGCACGACCCCGGTCTACGAGCGGCTGCAGGCGGAAAACGCGGTCTTCGGCGAATACTGCGGCCTCGAGCATTCGCTCTGGTTCGCGCCCAAGGGCACGCCACCGCGCGAGGAAGTCACGTTCCGGAGATCGAACGCGCATGCCACTGTCGGCGAGGAATGCCGAGCCGTGCGTGAAGGCGTCGGCCTGCTTGAGATTTCAAACTATGGCAAGTTCGAGGTCACCGGGCCCGCTGCGGCCGACTGGCTGTCGTCAATCATGGCCAATCGGGTCCCGGCCCTCGGGCGCATCGTCCTGTCGCCGATGTTGAACGAGCGCGGCCGTTTGATCGGAGACTTCACGCTCTGCCGCGCAGCGGAGGAGCGCTTTTTTCTTATCGGCACTTACGCCGCCGAGCGCTACTACATGCGCTGGTTCGAGCGGCACATGAGCGCGTCCGGTGTGACGGTGCGTCCGTGCGCGATGGAATACGTCGGGCTCTCGATCGCCGGGCCGCACTCGCGCGCGCTGCTGCAATCGCTGGTGGACGTCGATCTCGCGACCGCCGCGTTTCCGTTCATGTCATTCCGCCCGATCGATGTCGGCGTGGTGCCCGCCTTCGTCGGCCGCGTGTCATTCACGGGCGACCTCGGCTACGAGATCTGGGTGACGACGGACTACCAGCGCGCGCTCTATGACCTCTTGACGCAGGCCGGACGCGAGCACGGCCTCAGGCACTTCGGCGGTCGCGCGTTGAACGCGATGCGCCTCGAAAAGAGCTTCGGGACCTGGGCACGCGAGTATCGGCCGATCTACGGTCCCTGCGAAGCGGGGCTCGAGCGCTTCGTCGATCTAAAGAAAGAAACGTTTGTCGGTCGTGAGGCGGCGGCGGCTGAAAAGGCGCACGGCGGCGAGCGACGCCTCATTACGCTCGACATCGCGGCGCATGACGCCGACGCAATTGGCGATGAGCCGATCTGGCACCGCGGCCGGGTCGTCGGCTGGGTCACTTCTGGCGGCTTCGCGCACAGCGTGCAGAAGTCGTTAGCGCTCGGCTATGTGAACGTCGACGTCGCCGCGGCAACGAGCGGCTTCGAAGTTGAACTGATCGGCGAGCGGCGCCCGGCCGTGCGGCTCACGGCTGCGGCGTTCGATCCGCAGGGCTTGCGGATGCGCGCCTGATGAGCGCCAGTCGGCTCCGCCGGCAACTCTCAAACGAGGTAATCATGAACACGAAGCTTCTGATCAAGGGCAAGTTCGTCACTGGCAAGGGCGATCACAAGGAACAGGTCCTGGATCCTGCGACCGGCTAGGTCATTGCCGAGATCGCTGAGGCGTCCGAGGATCAGATCATTGCCGCCGTCGAAGGAGGTCAGGCAGCGTTCGCTTCCTGGGGCCGCGTCGTGCCGAAGGATCGGGCGGCGATGCGGCTCAAGCGCGCGGATCGGGTCGAGGCCGGAGCTCAGGAATTTGCTGAACTTGAATCACGCAACTGCGGCATGCCGCTCGACGCGGCGACGCTGGGACTGAAGCGCACGCACCTGGAACTTGGCGGCAAGGCGATGCGAGTCGCCGCACGGCGGCTTCAGGCGCTCGGGCTACGGCAAGGATCTCTCCATCCACGCGCTCAAGGACTACAGCGTCATGCGGCAGGTGATGGTGAAGCACTAGAATGCGAGGCTGTGAACCACTGCAACCACAGGGGACAGGATTGTGAGCACTAAAGCGCGCGCAAAAAAGATATCGCTCCAGGATCGTCTGCGGGACGGGGTCGTGCTCTGTGGCGAGGGTTATGTGTTCGAGCTCGAGCGCCGCGGCTACGTGAAGTCGGGGCCCTACGTGCCCGAGGTCGTCCTCGATTTTCCCGCGGCGGTCCAGGAGCTGCACCGCGAGTTCGTGCGCGCAGGCTCCGACATCGTGCTCGCCCTGACCTATTACGCTCATCGAGACAAAATGAAAGTTGTCAATCGAGAGCGCGAAGTGGAGGCGCTGAATCGCCAGGCCGTCAAGCTCGCCAAGGAAGTCGCGGACGAAACTGGCGCCTTGCTCGCCGGTAACATCTGCAATACCTGGGTGTACGACCCGAAGGACGCCGCGCGCTCGAGCCGCGCGGTGCGTCGGATGTATGAGGAGCAGGTACGTTGGGCCGTGGAAGGCGGGGCAGACTTCATCATCGCGGAAACACTCGACTGGTTCGCCGAAGCGAGCATCGCGCTCGAGGTGATTCAAAGCGCCGGCCTGCCGGCGGTCATCAACCTCGCCGCGTTTCAGTCCCGCACTTCCGACGGCTACGATTTTGCGACCGCCTGCAAGACGCTCGCAGACCGCGGCGCATCGGTGGTCGGGCTCAATTGCGCACGTGGGCCGCAGACAATGCTGCCCATCCTGCGGAAGGTCACCCGTGCGGTCGGCGACTCCGCGCACATCGCGGCACTGCCCGTCCCCTATCGAACGACCGCGAAAAGCCCCGGATTCTTCACGTTGCATCGGCCCGGATGCCGCCACGGGTTCCCCGTCGAGCTCGATCCGTTCGTGCTTACCCGCTATGAGATGGCGGACTTTGCCGTCAGTGCACGCGCCCTCGGCGCGCGCTTCATCGGCGTCTGCTGTGGCGGCGCGCCGCATCATCTGCGAGCCATGGCCGAGGCGCTCGGCCGCAAAGTGCCGGCGTCGGCCTACTCACCCGACCTCGCGCGCCACGCCATCATGGGCGAGGAACAGTTCGCGCGCGGCAAGGACCGCAAGCGTTACGCCTCGCAACGCAAGATCATGCGCGCGAAGAGCCGATCGTAGGGGTCCGGCACAGAACCTGTTCCACTGTCGGTTGCCTCACTTGGGTGGCTGCCCGTGGGTGCCTACGTACCCATTTATTAAGAGTGCCCAAAATGCTGCAGGCGCCGGCTTTCGGATTCCCCGGTTATTCCGGCGATTCGACCGCGATTCCTGCTGCCTCCAGGCGGGCGCGCAACCCGGCGAGTTGCGTCGCATAGTTGCGCCACTCATTCGCGGCCGAGTCGTAAATCTGCCGGCGCACCTGGTGCGCGCTCTCGGTTGTGCTTGCGGCGGGATTAAGGTGGAAGTCGAGGCACGCGCCCTCCCATTCGAGGTCGCAGAATTCGAGCAGCCGCCGCGTCTCACCGGGCTGGTCGGCGACGAGCCGTTCATAGGACAGCTCGTGGATGACGCCTGGCATCGTGCGGTGCCAGTGATCCATCAAGCGGCGGTACGCGATGTAGTACTGCGCCAGCTCGTCGAGGTCGTAGGAGAAAGGGTAAGCGTCGAGGAACAGCACCTTGTACATCGCGTAGCAGGCGGCGAGCGGCGTGCGCGCGACGTGGACGATCCTCGCGTTCGGCAGCGCGCGCCGGATCAGGCCGCAATACAGGTAGTTGATCGGCATCTTGTCGATGAAACGCGGTGCATCGCCGGCTGGCGGCCGGCCGCGCGCCCCGGAATAACCGCCGAGAGCCGCG
>JANPCY010000033.1:0-9620 GCA_031431175.1 Steroidobacteraceae bacterium
GGAATCAATGCCCACCGATGCCAGTCAGTTCTATTACGAGTGCCGCAACTGCAAGACGCTGCTGCGCCCCAAGCCGGGTGACTGCTGCGTGTTCTGCTCCTACGGTTCGGTAAAGTGCCCGCCGATTCAGGAACAGCAGGCCTGCTGCGAATGACCGTCGGTGGTGAGTGGTCATGTGCCTCATTCGCCCGGTTGCCAGCCCCACCCGGGGATTGCGAGATTGTAGTAGGTGGAGCGGCCGGCGGCGTCCCCCAGCACGAGTATCCCCTTGCTGACGAGGTCGGTGATGTCACGCGAAGCGGTCGCCGGGGAGGCGCCGGTCATGCCCACGTACTTGCGTTGTGTCAGGCCCCCTTCAAATCGGCCCGCGCCCGCTTCGAGTATCTTGTTGATCACCTTGCGCTGGCGCGCATTGAGCGCGACATGCTTGTGCTCACTCCAGAACCGCGCGCGCACCAAGGCCTCGTCGATCAGGCCAGTGCTCGCCTGACACGAATCAGCGAACACGTTCGTGAACCGTTCGAGCCACGCAGTCACATCGCCGGTACTGCGCTGCGCCTGGTTGAGCGCCTCGTAGTACGCCACCTGGCGACGGCGCAGTTCGGTCGAAACGCCGTGCAGCCGCGTAGGTAGCCGCGCGTCCTGCGCGAGTGCCATGTCGACGATGGCCCGGCCGATCCGGCCGTTGCCGTCCTCGAACGGATGGATACTTTCGAACCAGAGGTGGGCGAGGCCTGCGCGCAGGATGCCGTCCAGGGAAATGCCGCGGGTGCGGTTGAACCAGTCGAGGAAGTTGCGCATCTCGGCGCGCACGGCGGCGGAAGGCGGCGCCTCGTAATGCACCACCTCGCGGCCGATCGGGCCGCTCAGGATCTGCATGGGATCGTCGTGGCTGCGATAGCGGCCCGTTTCGATGGAATGCAGCGCGGAGCCACCGCCGGGGAAGAGTGACGCCTGCCACCGGCACAAGCGCTCCTCGGTCAGCTCGCTGTCCCAGTCCGCGGCAGCACTCTCCATGACGTCGAGCAACCCCTCGACGTTTCGGGGAACAGCTGCGACAAATTCAGGGTTGATCCCGAGGCGGCGCGCCACGGAGGAGCGCACGCTCGCGAGGTCGAGAGCCTCGCCCTCGATGGCGGCGGTTGCGACCGCCTCGCCGGACCAGACGTCGCGTTGCACCAGGGCCAACTCGTGGGCACCAATCGCCTCGGCCTTGCCGTACAGCCGGCCACCCTCCGCCCGAGCACGGCTCAGCGGCCCCGCGAGACGCTCGAGGTCGTAGGTGAGGCGTGGCCATGCGGGCGATGTCCAGATCCAGGCGGTTTCGGTCATAATCGCATTACCAAGTGAGATGAAAATGAGTCTATTCCAGACGTGAGGTGATTATCAAGTATAATAATGTTATTTTATGATGTGATTAAGGTCCCTAATCGCCTTACCGCCGTAGCCATACTTTAAAAATATCGATTCCGAGCTCAAGGCAAAAGCCGCCCGGGTGCTGGCCGCATGCGGTCTCGAGCCGAGCGACGCGATCCAGCTTTTCCTGCAGCAGGTGGTGGCGCACCAGGGCATCCCGTTCGATATCCGCAGCGCCGAGCGCGCGCCGTCGATGGCCGAGTTGCAGGTGCTGAAGCGCCAGTCGCAGCAGCGCGATCACCGGATCGCCAACTCGGTCGACGTCTCGAAGGGCCAGATGCTGCTGCTTCGTCCGGAGCGACTCCGCGGCGCCAGGGTTCGCTGGCCGGCGGACGGCGTCACGCAGGCCCGCTTGGCCGTGAGCGTGGTGCGGGCGTTTATCGAGAGCCACATGGAAGCGCGCGGCGATTCGCGAACGGTTCGTCAGGCTGTAAAGCGTGTTGAGAAGCTCGCTCTGGATACCCAGCTCTCCCGAGTCGCGTTCACCTACGACATCGACGTCCTCGCCGCGATCCCCGTAGAGCGTATTGCCTATCCACGCTTCCACGAACAACAGTGGCCGAGAGTATTGGCGCGGCTCGAACGCAAGCGCGAGAAATTCATTGCCTCGCAGGCACGGCGAAAGCCCGCCAGGGGTCGATAGCGGCCATGTTCTGATCGCCGTGCGCAAGCTGCCGCATTGATCATGTTGTCAGAGATGCGTCTTGCATCGCCCCACGGTGACGAGAAAACAACGGCGTTACTGTAAATCAAAAGCTTGCCGCCGCCGCGAGGGCGAAGCTGCATCGCGGCGTGGACGACACTGACAACACCGAGCCGTGATGTTCCAAGACTCTTTCTAATCGTCGAAAGCCGCGCGGAATGTTTTGCGAATCGCCCGCCCGAGGCCTACATTTGACGCAGCCGGATCTGCCGGCAAAGAGGATGAGCCACTCATACGAGAAACAAATCGAAGGATCAAAAATGAACAGACTACGCGTTATGGCAGCCAGTGCTGCCACGTTGTCCCTGCTGTTGGGTGCCGTGGCGGCCTTGGCGCAGGACCCAGTCAAGCTGGACCCGGCCAGAAACAAACTGGTGCTCGAGAACGATCGCGTCCGGGTTTACGAGGTCAAGAACCCGCCGGGCGGCACGCTCGAAATGCACTCGCACCCGGCACATGTCGTGTATTTCCTAGAGCCGGGCAAGGCGAAGTTTACGACTGCGGATGGCAAGGTGACGGAAGTGGACTTCAAGGCTGGCGAGGCGCGCTGGAGCGAGCCTGTGACACATAGCGTGAAAAACACGGGCAACACGCCGCTCCGCGCAATCGTCGTGGAGTTGAAGGGCGCAGCGAAATAGCTTTCTCCGGCAACGCGTTGCAGCGGCGGGCGTCGCTCGCCGCTCAGCGCGTCCGTCAGGCGTCGTGAGGAGGAGATCATGAAACTCGGCAGCGTCTTCGGCGACGGCGCGGAAGGTATTGCCGTGCGCGTTGCGTTCGGCGCGGCGCTGTATGCTCGGGCCGATTCCGGCACGCAGCAACTTGCGGAAATCGTCGCGGTCGTACTCGGCCTCCTCGATTCCGACATCCGGGGGCATGCAGGGCGTCTAATGACGGTCGGTTGATGGAAGCCGGGGTCGGAATCTAAGACACCCGGAAATAGCTTGCTTTGCGCCAGTTCGCGCGGCTAATTTTCGGTTACCCCACCATACCCTAAATTCGACCCGAATTTGCCCTCCCCTTTTTCGTCAAAGTGGGGTAACTCATTGGGCCACCCGCGAGGTGCCGGGTTTTCTCAGGTCAGCTCGAACAGGACGCGCGGAATTTGTACCCTACTCCGAAAATTGGTTGACCTGTGCGTACAGGCTTCTTGTGTTCGGTCACGGAACAACTTGCAGGTACGGACCCATAATGCGGTCAAGGCGCAGCGCGCGCGCGATCTCCAGGAGCTCCCGGTTGCTGATCCGCTTACGTTCACGGGCGAATTGCAGAGCTTCCAGTGCGACGTCAAGACCGATCTTGTTGCGATACTTGAAGCAGTCGACCACGGTGCGCGCGACGCCGGAGACGCGGATGGGTCGTCCATCTACCTCGTGAACCTCGATGCCCTTGTTGAAGGTTGCGGCATCGAAACGGAAAACTTTCACTGGCGGCGAAGCAATTGTCAGACGCGAATAACCGCCGCGTGGCACCGCCAGATGGACGACGCGCGGCACCTGCGTGGTGATCCCGTGAAACGCCAGAGCGGAGATCAGACAGACGACGGCCTGAGGTGCCTTAGTCGCGATCACGGCCAGGTCGGGGTTGCTGAATTCTGGCGACTGGGTTAGTCGGTAGAGCCCACGCGTCAGACGGGTGAGCTTCCCCTCCTCGTGCAGCTGATAGAGCGTCGCCGGGTGAATGCCTTGGGCGAGCGCCTGCCCTGTCCGCAGTACACCGCCGTGGTGGCGGAACGTGGCTAGCGCACTGCGGCTGTCGCGGGTCTGGCTCATGCTGGATAATAGTAGCGCCATTTGTTTGCAAATGGCTACGTTTATATCCAACCCGCGAGGAGGACCGAGAGAGTGGTCATCGGGCAAACCGTTCCGCAGGCTCCCGAAAATGAGCCTTTCAAAGTCTTAAGAATGTAGCTACACTGTAGCGCATGAAAAACGCTGTCATTCGTGCCCGCATCGATTCCAGGCTCAAGGCAAACGCCGTCCGGGTGCTGGCCGCGTGCGGCCTCGAGCCGAGCGATGCGATCCGGCTGTTCCTGCAGCAGGTGGTGGCGCACCAGGGAATTCCGTTCGATATCCGCAGCGCCGTACGCGCGCCGTCGATGGCCGAGTTGCAGGTGCTGAAGCGCCAGTCGCAGAAGCGCGATCACCGGATCGCCAACTCGGTCGACGTGTCGAAGGGCCAGATGCTGTTGCTTCGCCCGGAGCGACTCCGCGGCGCCAAAGTTCGCTGGTCGAAGGCTAGTCTCGTGTGACCGACCCGACCCGCGCACTGCAGGAGGCCGAACTCACTTCCGAAGAGGTCGAACGGATCCTGCGAGTGTGTGGACCGCACGCCCTGCTCGTGGGCGGACAGGCCCTCGCCACCTGGGCCGTGCACTACGGCATCCAGCCGATTGGTGAACTCTCCCGTTCAGTGACCATGGACGCCGACTTCATCGGTACGAGCAACATCGCACAAGCCCTGCAGCGGTCGCTCGGTCAGCCCTGGAAGCTGCGCAAGGCCACGTTCGACGACGCCGGCGAACAGGTGGCGAAGGTCTATGCAACGGTGCCCGGGGAAGGCATCAAGCAGGTCGACTTCCTCTCCGGGATCGTGGGCCTCGACACCAGGGGCGTGCGCAAGCGCGCCTCGGAAATCACCCTGGCGGACGGCGTCACGGTTCATCTGCTGCACCCGCTCGATGTGCTCGAAAGCCGTCTGCGCAATCTCGAGGCCCTCCCCTCCAAGCGCAACGCCGTCGGCATCGCGCAGGCGCTCCTCGCCGTGAGCGTGGTGCGGGCTTTCATCGAAAACCACATGGACACGGGCGGCGATCTGCGAACGGTTCGTCAGGCCGTGAAGCGCATTGAAAAGCTCGCCCTGGATACCCGGCACTCCCAAGTCGCATTCACCTACGACATCGACGTGCTCGCCGCGATCCCCGTGGAGCGTATTGCCTATCCCCGTTTCCACGAACAACAGTGGCCGAGAGTTCTGGCGCGACTCGAACGCAAGCGCGAGAAATTCGCCGCCTTGCAGGCACGGAGAAAGTCCGTCAGGGGTCGATAGCGGCCATGTTCTGATCGCCGTGCGCAAGCTACCGCATTGATCGTATCGTCGGAGATGCATCTTGCATCGCCCCGCAGTGACAAAAAAAACAACCGTGTTACTGCGGGTACGGGGAGAGAACGATCGACCGAACCGGACGGCCTTTCTGACGCCCGTTGACTCGACGTCAGGGCGCGACAGGGTGATGGAGGCTAGGGTCGGAATCGAACCGGCATAGACGGCTTTGCAGGCCGCTGCATGACCATTCTGCCACCTAGCCCCGGCGGCATTAAACACGAAACCCCGGGACGAAGTCGCGGGGTTTCATGAAATCTGGAGCGGGAAACGAGGCTCGAACTCGCGACCTCAACCTTGGCAAGGTTGCGCTCTACCAACTGAGCTATTCCCGCAGGGGCCGTCATTTTAGGAGCAGGGTCCGGACTGTCAAGTTTGGCCGGAACTGCGCATTTCCGGCCAGGCAGCGCGCAGATAGGCGACCATGGTCCAAAGCGTCAGCAACGCCGCGAGCACCGTCAGCACGAGCCCGATCCGGTAGAGCGGTAGCGTAAACAGGTCCTGGCGGAACAGCATCATCGACAGCCCGGTTATCTGGACGATGGTCTTGAACTTGGCGACTCCGGATACCTTCATCTTGTGGCGCGCGCCGATCTCCGACATCCATTCGCGCAGCGCCGAAATCGCAATCTCGCGGCCGACGATCACCGCGGCGGTCAGTGTCACGTACCAAGCCGGGTCTCTGCTGACGATCAGCACCAGCGCGGTCGCGACGATCAGCTTGTCGGCGACCGGATCGAGGAACGCGCCGAGCGGCGATACCTGGCCCAGCTTCCTGGCGAGATAGCCGTCGAACGAATCCGTGATGCCGGCTACCGCGAACATCAGTCCGCACGCAACGTCGGCCCAGGGCTGGGGCAGGTAAAAAAGCGCCACGATGGCGGGTATCAGCGCGATCCGGAGCGCCGTCAGCAGGTTCGGAATGGTGTAGGGATGTGTCATCCGGCTCCAGGGTGCAGATGCTCGAAGATCGCCTGCGCAAGCGCGGGTCCGATGCCGGGCGCACGCGCGAGGTCCTCGATTCCAGCCCGCAATACGCCCTGCAGGCCGCCGAACTGCTTCAGGAGCGTGCGACGGCGGGCCGGGCCGAGACCCGCGACCGCTTCCAGCATGGAGGTCTGCCGCGACCGGGCACGACTGCGGCGGTGGCCGCTGATCGCGAACCGGTGCGCTTCATCCCGCACGCGCTGGATCAGGTGCAGCGCCTTCGAGTCCGGCGGCAGTATAGAAGCCGACTTCTGGCCCAACAAGAAGATGCGCTCCTGTCCCGCGCGCCGATCGGCGCCCTTCGCGACACCGGCGACCGCAGGAATCGAGAGCGACAGTTCACCGAGCACCCGCGCAGCCTCCGCGAGCTGGCCCGCGCCGCCGTCAAGCAGCAACAGGTCGGGCAATGGGGCCTGCTCCTGTTGTCGCCGGCGATAGCGGCGTGTCAGCGCCTGGCGCATGGCACCGTAGTCGTCGCCACGCTCCACGCCCTCGATGTTGTAGCGCCGGTATTCGGCCTTCAGCGGGCCGGCAGGACCGAACACGACGCAGGAGGCGATGGTCGCCTCGCCCTGAGTGTGGCTGACATCGAAACATTCAATGCGCCCGGGCGGCGCATCGAGACCCAGGAATGCGCCCAGTTCTGCAAATTGCTCGGCGAGGCTGGCCTGACTTGCACTGCGCATGCGCAGTTCGTTCTCGGCATTCTGCATCGCGAGCTGGACCCAGCGCTGCGGGAGGCCGCGACTCGCACGGCTGATGCGCACGCGCCGCCCTGCCCGCCCGGTGAGCGATGCGGCAATTGTCTCGCCGTCCTCGATCGCGTGGCTCAGCAGGATCCTCGGCGGCGGATCGCGTTCCAGGTAATGCTGTCCGAGGAATGCCGAGAGTACTTCCGGCGCCTCGCTGATCGGGGCACGCGGATGAAAAGTCGAGGTGCCGAGCAGCTGCCCGCCGCGAATGAACATCAGCGAGATGCAGAAATCTCCGCCCGCCTCCGCCACGGCGATGACGTCGGTGTCGGCCACGCCGCGGACGCGGCTGACGATCTGCCGGGACTGCACGTCGGTGAGCGCGGCCAGCTGGTCCCTGAGCACCGCGGCACGCTCATAGTCGAGCCCTTCGGCCGCCTGGTCCATCTCGCCACCGATGCGTGCGGTCACGTCGGCGGCGCGGCCTTCGAGGACCTCTACGGCCGATTGCACGTCGCGCGCATAAGCATCCTTCCCGATCAGGGCGGTGCAAGGCGCGGAGCAACGGCCAATCTGGTATTCGAGGCAGGGTCGCGAGCGGTTCGCGAAAAAACTGTCCTTGCAGCTGCGGATGCGGAACAGCTTGTGCAGCTGGTTCAGGGTTTCGTGCATGGCGCTTGCACTCGGGTATGGCCCGAACAGTCGCCCCGGAAGCTTGCGCGAGCCGCGGTAGAAAGAGAGCCGTGGGAATTCGTGCGCCGAGATGTGCACGTAGGGAAAGCTCTTGTCATCGCGCAGGATCACGTTGAAGCGCGGCCGGTGGCGCTTGATCAGGTTGTGCTCGAGCAGCAGCGCTTCGGTGTCCGAGTTGGTCACCGTGACTTCGATATTGGTGATCAGGCGCACCATTGCCTGCACCTTGGGCTGCATCTGGTCGGGGCGGAAGTAACTCGATACCCGTGATTTCAGCCTGCGAGCCTTGCCGACATAGAGGATCTCGCCTTGCGCGCCCAGCATCCGGTAGATGCCCGGCCGCGCGGGCAGCGTGCTGACAAAGGCCCTGGCGTCGAAGTCGCTCACCAGCGCATGGTGTCGCGACTCTCAGCCTGCGAGCAAGTGCCGCGCGCGGGCGAAGATCTGGTCGAACATGGACGCGGTCAGGCGCCGGGTCTGGGTGTTGTAGCGGCTGCAGTGAAAGGAATCGAGCAGCCGCCGCCGTTGCGGGAGTTCATGCTCCGCAGCGTGCGCGAAGCGGGCCTGGCCGGGCTTCAGGCCGAGCGCGCGCAGCACGGCCCCATGCGCGATCGTGCCAAGCGCGACGATGACGCCGCCTGCCGGCACTGCCAGGAGCTCGGCGGCCAGGTAGTGATTGCAACGCTGTACTTCCGCCGGCAGCGGCTTGTTCGCCGGCGGCAGGCATTTCACGGCGTTGGTAATGCGGCAGTCGACGAGACGCTGCCGGTCGTCGTTGGAGACGGACGCAGGCAGTCGGGCGAAGCCATGCGCATGCAGGGTCTGGTACAGGAGGATTCCAGCGTGGTCGCCCGTGAATGGGCGGCCCGTGCGATTCGCGCCATGCAGTCCGGGCGCGAGCCCCACGATCAGGAGCCGATGTGCAGCGCTTCCGAAGGGAGCTACCGGGCGGCAATGGTAGCCGGGATGACGCTCGCGGACCTCGTCGAGGAATCCCGCCAGCCGCCCGCAACGGCGGCAGTCGGGATCGAATCTGGCGCTGCCCTCGCCCATCGCGAGGACTGCTCAGCGCACCTTGAATTGGGCTTCCTCGGTCGAGCCCTTCATCGCCGTGATGGAGGAAGTCCCGGCCGCGACCGTCTGGGTCACATCATCGAAGTAACCGGCGCCCACCTCGCGCTGATGCTTGGTCGCCGTGTAGCCGTGCGCCTCGGCGGCGAATTCGGCTTCCTGCAGGGATACGTAGGCGCTCATCTGCGATTCGCGATAGCCGCGCGCGAGTTCAAACATCGAAAAATTGATGGCGTGGAATCCGGCCAGCGTGATGAACTGGAATTTGTAGCCCATGGCGCCCAGTTCGCGCTGGAATCTGGCGATGGTCGTGTCGTCGAGCTTCTTTTTCCAGTTGAAGGATGGGGAGCAGTTGTATGCGAGCAGCTTGCCCGGATGCTTTCGATGGACACCCTCGGCGAACAACCTGGCTTCGTGCAGGTCGGGCTGCGCGGTTTCACACCAGATCAGGTCCGCGAAGGGCGCATAGGCCACACCACGCGCGATCGCCTGGTCAAGACTTGCCCTGACCGGGAAGAAACCCTCGCTCGTGCGGTCCTTCGACGTGATGAACGGGCGGTCGCGTTCGTCCACGTCCGAGGTCAGCAGGGACGCCGATTCCGCATCGGTGCGGCCGACGACCACCGTCGGCGCGTCGCAGATATCGGCGGCAAGCCGGGCGGCGACCAGCTTGTTGATCGCTTCCTGAGTCGGCACCAGCACCTTGCCACCCATGTGACCACACTTCTTGGCGCTCGAGAGCTGGTCCTCGAAATGCACGCCCGCGGCACCCGCAGCGATCATCGCCTTCATGAGTTCGAAGGCGTTCAGCACGCCGCCGAATCCCGCCTCGGCGTCGTGCTGAACGCCTTCGAACTCATGAAGGCGATGATCGCTGCCGGTGCCGCGGGCGTGCATTTCGAGGATCAGCTTTCGAGCGCCAAGAAGTGCGGCCATATGGGCGGCAAGGTGCTGGTGCC
>JANPCY010000034.1:0-1942 GCA_031431175.1 Steroidobacteraceae bacterium
AGCAGCGCGTGGCCATCGCGCGCGCCTTCGTGACGCGGCCCTCCGTGTTATTTGCCGACGAGCCCACCGGCAATCTCGACACCGCAACCGGCGCGCGCGTGATGCAGCTGCTGTTTGACCTCAATGCGGCCTCCGGCACGACGCTCGTGCTGGTCACACACGATCGCGAGATCGCGGCGCGCTGCGGCCGCATCATCGAGCTTGACGCTGGCAGGCTCGTTCATTGAGCAGTGCCTGACATGAGAGCCCTGAGATTCGCGATGCTCGCACTGCTGCGCGACTGGCGCTCGGGTGAGTTGGCCGTACTGCTGGCGGCGCTCCTGGTCGCGGTCACAGCGCTGACCGGCGTCGGATTTTTCACCGATCGCATCGGCCAGGCAGTCGAATTACGGGCGGCCGAAGTGCTTGCAGCGGATCTGCGCCTGCAGGCCGGGCAGCCGATGGACCCGGAATACGTGACGCTCGCGGGTGAGCGGGGCATCGCGACCGCGACGACGGTTTCGTTCCCGAGCGTCGTATTCTTCGGCGAGGACTCCGCGCTGACCTCGCTGCGGGCTTCCGGTCCCGGTTATCCGCTGCGCGGGCGGCTCAAGATCTCGGATGCGCCGTTCCAGCCCGCCCGCGAGACCACGGCGCTCCCCGCGCACGGCGAGGCCTGGCTCGATTCGCGGCTGCTGGCGCGCTTAGGCGCCCGGGTCGGCGATCGTGTCAACGTCGGCGCCACGACCTTTGCTGTGACCCAGGTGCTGGATTACCGTCCGGACCAGGGCTCCGCATTCGTGGATCTCGCGCCGTCGCTGCTGATCGGAGTTTCGGATCTCGAAGCCACGGAGTTGCTCGGCCCCGGCAGCCGCGTGACTTACTCGCTGTTGTTCGCGGGTAAGCCCGCGGCGATCCGTGACTTCAAGACTGTGCTTGCAAAGCGCCGCAAGCCGGGCGAACGACTCGTGGATGTCGCCGAGGCGAGCCCGCAAATCCGCTCATCGACCGAACGCGCGGGACGCTTCCTCAATCTTTCGGCGCTGATTACGGTGCTGCTCGCCGCGGTCGCGGTCGCCATGACGGCGCGCCGCTACACGCAGCGCCACCTCGACAATGTCGCGGTCATGAAATGCCTGGGGGCGCCGCAGTCGCTGGTGCTGCAGGTCACGGTAATCGAGCTGGGCCTGCTCGCGCTCATTGCCGCAGCCGTGGGTAGCGCGCTCGGGTTCCTGGCGCAGGGAATCCTGGCGTGGCTGGTGGGCGATATTGTGCGTGCGGAACTGCCGGCACCGACCGCAGCGCCCGCGATCATGGGCGCGGTCACGGCGCTTGCAATCCTGGTCGGATTCGCGCTGCCGCCGATGCTGCAACTGAAGCGCGTGCCGCCCGCGCGCGTGCTGCGCCGCAATCTCGAGCCGCCGCCACTGCGCTACTCGGTGTCCTATGGACTGGCGCTCGCCGCGCTGCTCGCCGTGCTGTACTGGCTGGTGCGCGATGGCTGGCTGGTCGTCTACGTCGCCGCCGGCGTCGGCGGGACGCTCGCCGTGCTGTTTGCCGCGGGCTGGTTGCTGGTGCGCCTGGCCGGGCGCATGCGCGGCGCGGTGGGTGTCGCCTGGCGCTATGGACTGGCCAATCTCGCGCGCCGTGGCCGCGAGAGCATCGTCCAGGTGGTCGCCTTCGGCCTGGGGCTCATGGTGCTGTTGCTGCTCGCGGTGGTACGCAATGACCTGCTGGAAGACTGGCGTGCGAGCCTCCCGATGGACACGCCCAATTATTTCATGGTCAATATCCCGGCGACCGAGACCGCGGCATTCGCTGAGTTCATCGGCGAGCGCGGCCTGCCGCGCCCGAACCTGTTCCCGATGATTCGCGCACGCCTGACACAGGTGAATGGCAAGCCGGTGGACGAACTCGGGTTGCAGACGGATCGGGGGCGCGGCTTTGCCGAGCGCGAACAGAA
>JANPCY010000035.1:0-3737 GCA_031431175.1 Steroidobacteraceae bacterium
GCAGATCGACCAGCAATACCTCGTCCCGCAGCTGGCCCGGCAGGTCGAGCAGCAGCTTCAGCACCTCCATGGCCTGCAGGCTGCCGAGCACAGCCGGCACCGGCGGGAGCACGCCGGTCTGCGCACAGTTGCCGACCAGCCCGTCGCGCGTGGCTTCAGGCCACTGGCAGCGCAGGCAGGAACCACGGGCATCCGCGCGCACGACTTGAAGCTGCCCTTCATATTGGTAGACGCTCGCGAGCACGGCGGGACGGCCGGTCAGCACTGCGGCATCGTTGACGAGGAATTTCGTGGCGAAATTGTCGCTGCAGTCGACGACGACATCGCATTTCGCGACGAGCTCTCTCGCATTGGTTGCAGTCAGGCGGATCGGTAAAGGCCGCAGCCGGATTGTCGGGTTGTATGCGACCAGGCGTGTCGCCGCTACCTCGGCTTTCGGGCGTCCGACATCACCCGGCGTATAAAGCGGCTGTCGATGCAGATTCGCCGCCTCGACGACATCATCGTCGACAATGACGATGGTGCCGATGCCCGCGCCGGCAAGGCCCGAGAGCACTGCGCAGCCAAGGCCTCCGGCCCCGATGACAGTCACGGATGAACGCGCGAGGCGTTGCTGCCCGGCCGCGCCGATCTCTGGTAAGGCGACCTGTCGCGAATAGTCGAAGGCGGGCACCTGCGCCGAATCCGTGCAATGCGCGCATTCGACCCAACCGCTGTCGCCATCGGCGTAGTGCTCCTTCTTCCAGATCGGCAAGCGATGCTTGATCTCGTCGATTATCTGCCGGCAGGCATCGAATGCTTCAGCGCGGTGCGCGGCTGCGACGCCGATCCAGACCGCTAGTTCACCAACCGCGAGCGTGCCCAGTCGGTGCACGCAGCGGGCACGAAGGGCTCCGTGGCGACTCAATGCCTCTGCGACGATGCGCTTGCCTTCGACTCGCGCCAGTTCTTCGAATGCCTCGTATTCCAGCCTGCTGACGACCCGACCTTCATTCTGGTCGCGAACCCAGCCCTCGAACGTCGCGAATCCACCGGCTGCGGGATCGGCGAGAGTGGCGGTCTGCGCCAGCGGTTCGATCGGGTCATGAGTGAATTCGAATGCGTTCATCCGCCGGCCACCGGTGGAATGAATACGACCTCGTCTCCGTCAGCAAGCGGACTCGTCCAGTCCGTGAAGGAAGCATTGACGGCAACCTTCAGCTGGGCCTGCGACAGGCGGAAACCATGCCGCGTTGCCAGTTCGGCGTACAAGGCCTGCGGCGTGCGTGCCATGGTTTCGACCGTCTCGGCCTGGCGCCCCGCCTGCTCGCGCAGGAGCGCGAAATAGCGCATATGTATGAGGGCCATCAGGCAGATTCCCGCGCGGCGAGCGCCTGGCGCGCGGCGGCGAGATCCTCCGGCGTATTGGTATTGGCTAGCGCCCACGGGCTGGCCGGCGCCAGCAGGGCGACATCGTGTCTGCCCAGAAATTTCCTCGGGCAGCAAATACCGGTGGCCACGAAACGGAGGATGGCCTCGCGGCTCGCCGGTTCATAGACCGCGCATAGTGGTTCCGGCAGGCCATCACTTGCGCTCCGGAATGCGGTCGCAAGTCGACCCGTGTCCCGCCCTGCGAGCAATGAGGACAAAGTCGTGGAATCGAGCAGCGGCAGGTCGCAGGCGACCACCAGCCAGGCGGCCTCTGGATGCGCAGCCTGCGCGGCGATGATTCCCGCAATCGGGCCGCGGTCATCCCGACCATCGACGATCTGCGGGAAAGCCGCGCGCAGCGGATCATCGCGTTGGTCTTCGCGCACCGACACCCAGGCGCGTGAAACACAGGGAGCCAGCAGCTCGAATGCCAGTTCGAGTTGCGGCCGCCGCCGATAAGTCAGCGCCGCCTTGTCTTCGCGCATCCTGCTCGAACGGCCACCGGCCAGCACCAGTCCGTACAGGGCATTCATGATCCGGCGCTCGCGCGGTAATCGCTCTTGCCGCCGCTCTTGCCGAGCAGCCGGGTCTGTTCGATCACGATGTCGTGTGACAGGGCCTTGCACATATCGTAGACCGTCAATGCGGCGACCATTGCCCCGGTCAGGGCCTCCATCTCAACGCCGGTGCGATGATGCACGGCGGTCGTGCAGCGGATTTCGAGGCTGTCTGCATCCACTTCAATGGTGATGTCGCAACGCTCGAGTCCGAGCGGATGGCAGAACGGGATCAGCTCGTGGGTGCGTTTCGCCGCCATGGTGCCGGCGACGATCGCCGTACAGAATACCGGGCCCTTCGTGGTCTCGAATCCCGACGACTTGAGCCTTTCGAAAGCCGCGGCAGGAAATCGCAGGCGGGCGACGGCTGTCGCGGTGCGCAGGCTCTCAAACTTGGCCGTCACGTCGACCATCGCCGGCCTGCCGGCGTCATCCACGTGACTCAGCGCCGGTTTTTTCTCATCCGCCAATGTAGTGCATCTCGATCTTGCGCAAGGGCTGCCCGGTCGTGGGCAAGCGCCGCAGTTCGCTGTAGCGATCATCACGCCGTCGCCAACTGCCGCGTATCCGCGCCAGCAGCTCGTCATCGCTCGCCCCCTGGCGTAGCGGCGTGCGCAAGTCCGTGCCATTGACTGCGAACAGGCAGGTGTAGAACACGCCGTCCGATGACAGCCGCGCACGTGTGCAATCGCCGCAGAATGGCTGGCTCACCGACGATATGAATCCGAGTTCACCGGCGCCATCCGCGTAGGCATAGCGTTCGGCGACTTCGCCGCGATAGGCGCTGGCAATTGGACTGAGCGGATACTCGGCCAGGATCGCATCTCGCAGCTCTCGCGAAGGCACAACGCGGCCCGGATCCCAGTCGTTGCGGTTGCCGACGTCCATGTATTCAATGAAGCGCAGGATCACGCCGGTGCCGCGAAAATGGCGGGCGAGATCCAGGATCTGGCCGTCGTTGACGCCCCGCTGGATTACCGTGTTGACCTTGACGGGCGCCAGCCCGGCCTCGAGCGCCGCGCGGATGCCATCCTGCACGCGTTCGAGCCCGTCAAATCCGCCACTCATCCGGCGGAACGTCTCGCGATCCAGAGTGTCCAGGCTCACCGTGACGCGTCTGAGGCCATGCGCTGCAAGCTCTGCGGCATGCTGGGCGAGCAGCACGCCATTGGTGGTCAGTGCAAGATCTTCCACGCCCTCGATCGACGACAACTCGCCGACCAGGTCCGCAAGACCGGAACGAAGCAGTGGCTCGCCGCCCGTCAGACGCAGCTTGCGCACGCCCTCTGCGACAAACAGCCGGGCCAGCCTCGAGATCTCTTCGAATGTCAGGCGTTCGCTGGTGGCCAGAAAACGATAGCGGTCATCGAAGGTCTCGCGCGGCATGCAATACGGACAGCGGAAATTGCAGCGGTCCATGACCGAGATGCGCAAGTCTGCAAGCGGCCGCCCGCGCGTGTCCGTCACCGCCTTCGGCGCGGACAGCGCGATCAGCTTGCCGGTATCGTTGTCGTGCATGGGCCTACCAGCGGTAAAAAGGAATGACGAGACCGGCCGGGTGGCTTGCGGGGCCCTGCGGCAGTTCGACGAATCCGTCCGTGCCGGCGAGCGAAATGAAGTCGCCGGAACCACCGGTCGGTCGTGGCACGGCCAGTGTCCGCCCTTCCGGATCGTACTCCAGCGACACCGGCAATAGACAGGTCAGTGGAGCGTGGAACTCGTAGGCCCGGGCCAGGGCGACAGTCGGCCGCGTCACAGCCCCTGCGCCGG
>JANPCY010000036.1:0-1920 GCA_031431175.1 Steroidobacteraceae bacterium
TGACGACGGCCGCCATTCTTTATGCAACGGCACTCGTCATCGCATTCATCACGGGCGTCGATGTGGTTTACTCTATCGTCGTTGTCAGCGCAATCACGCTGGTCTACACGGCGCTCGGAGGAATCACGTCGGTAATCTGGACCGACGTCTTCCAGGCCGGAGTTCTCTTCCTGGGCGCCATCATCATCCTGTTTCTCCTGATTGACCACTTGCCGATGTCGCTCGCTGACACGCTGGCGGCGCTCAAGTCGCAGGGGAAGTTGAACCCGCTGATTTTCAAGTTCGATCTTGCGCGCGACACCACCGTCTGGTCCGGCGTGATCGCCATGACCCTCTACCACGTGACCGTCTACGGCACCAACCAGATGATGGTCCAACGGGCGCTGGCGGCGAAAACCATAGGCGACGCCAAGAAAGCGTACCTGATGATGGGTTATGCGGCGTTCTTCATCTATTTCCTGTTCATCTTGATGGGTGTCCTGTTCTACAGCTATTACCAGGGCAGAGAATTCGAGGACACCAACACGATCATCCTGCAGTTCGCCCACGGCCTGGCGATACCGGGGCTGGTGGGAATTCTTGCGGCAGCGGTACTTGCTGCGTCCATGTCGACGCTGGCGTCGGCATTTAATTCGCTGGCGACGATAGCAACCGTCGACTTCTATCAGAAGTACTACAGAAAGGACGGCAATAGCGCTCACTACCTGGCCGTGTCGCGCCTCTTCACGATTGCATTTGCCATCGTGACCGTCATTCCCGCGATCGCCCTGACCCACAGCAAAGGCTCGATTCTGCTGATCCTCAGCAACATCGGCTCGTATTTCGTTGGGGCGCAGTTGGGCATGTTCGCGGCCGGATTCTTCTCGAAGCATGCGACTGAGAAGGGAGTGCTGGTCGGGACGCTGGTCGGTTTCATCGCGGTCTGGATCGTGGCGACCCAGACTACCATCGCCTGGCCGTGGTACTGCCTGATCGGCGCAACTTCAAATATCGTCGTAACAATTGTCGCGAGCTTGCTGATTGACGGCAGGCAGAAAGAGTATTCACCGTATACGATTCCGGGTCAGATTCGCGCGTTCGAGCGTGAAAAACTGCCGCAGAAGGACAACGGCTGGTACCTGGTGCCAGGCAAGATCGACAAGACCAGCTACTGGCTGCTGGTGTTCTTCCTGGCCAGTCTGGTGTTCCTGTTCGTGTTCGAGCGCATGATCTGACGATCACACGCGGCGCGACCAACGCGCATGCGGGATCTTCTCAATTCTGGCCGTCAGGAACGGCGGCGTATCCTTCGCCGCGTTCGTCCCAGCCCTTGCCGTCGAGAAGATCGATGCCGGACTGCCGGAAGAAATTGACGATATCTATCATCACCCAGTTCTCTACGATCTTGCCGTCCTTGACGCGCCAGAAATCCACGGGCGTATAGCGCTGCACAAGATGGCAATTCTTGCTGGGTCAATTAACGGGCAAGTGTTGTTTCGCGGCGCGCCGGGGCCAGATCTGAAGTCGCTGCACGCGAAGATCGGACAGCTCGCGCTGGAGAATGATTTTTTAGCCGGCGCGCTCGGTCGCGGCCCCGCACCGAGCGCCAAACGATGATCGACCGCGAACATCGATTGTCGCTGCGCCGCCAGGCGGAGTTGCTCGAGCTGTCGCGAGCCTTTCTTTATTACCAACCGGTACCGACCTCGGAGGCCGACCTGCGGCTGATGCGGCGGATCGATGAGTTGCATCTGGAGTGGCCGTTTACGGGCAGCCGAATGCTGCGCGATCTGCTCGTGCAGGAGGGCCGATGCCGACGCCAGGGTTGCACACTGTCCCCAGTGAAGATCGGGGCGGCAGGCAGCTTTCGCTTCACCCGTGCATTGAAGAACCGGACACCATCGGTCGCAAGCGTCGCGTAGCGGGTGAGGAGCTTGGGCG
>JANPCY010000037.1:0-12670 GCA_031431175.1 Steroidobacteraceae bacterium
GTCGGTTGCGCTATTCGGGAAAGGCGTGCACCCCGTGCTTCGCTACATCTATGTCCCATCGACGGCGGAAGGCTGGGGCCTCTACTCCGAGCGGCTGGCCGACGAGATGGGCCTCTACTCCTCGGATATGGACCGGCTGGGCATGCTGTCGGCCCAGGCGTTTCGCGCGGCGCGCCTGGTCGTCGATCCCGGAATGCATGTGCTTGGCTGGACGCGCGAACAGGCAATTGATTACATGCTCAAGCACACCGCCGCATCACGCGCCTACATCGAAACCGAATTAGACCGCTATCTCGCGGTGCCTGGCCACGCGACCGCCTACATGATCGGCAGTCTCGAGATCCAGCGGCTACGCCACGATGCCGAACAGAAGCTGGGCGCGCACTTTGACATCAAAGCCTTCCACGACGTGATACTTCGCGACGGCTCCGTCACGCTGCCGATGCTCCGGGCAGCGGTGGAGCGCTGGACGCGCTAGCGGCATCAATTAGCATGACTTCCATTGCGACGCACCGGCTGCCGCCCGGTATCTGGCTGCTAGGCATCGCGTCGCTGTTCATGGACGCGTCTTCGGAACTAGTGCACAGCCTGCTGCCAGTCTTCCTGGCGAGCGTCCTTGGCGCCTCCATGCTGACCATTGGCATCATCGAGGGTATCGCCGAGGCGACAGTCGCAATCACCAAGGTGTTCTCCGGGGCGCTCAGCGATTATCTGCGCCATCGCAAGTGGATCGTCGTGGCCGGCTATGCGCTCGCGGCCTTCACGAAGCCGATGTTTCCGCTCGCGCAGTCAGTCGGCTGGGTATTCAGCGCGCGCTTCATCGATCGTTTCGGCAAGGGCATTCGCGGCGCACCGCGCGACGCGCTGATCGCCGACATCGCGCCGCCGGAGTTGCGCGGCGCAGCCTACGGCCTGCGCCAGGCGCTCGATTCCGTGGGCGCCGTGATTGGCCCTCTGCTCGCGGTTGTTTTCATGATCTGGCTGGCCAACGACATTCGCGCCGTCCTGTGGGTCGCGGTCCTGCCCGCGTTCATCGCCGTTGCGCTCCTGCTGTTTCTGCGCGAGCCGCAGGAACTGGCAGCGAAACAGGCGCATGCGCGTTGGACCGCAGCCGGCACCAGCCTGCTGCCGGGGGGCTTCTGGATCATCGTATTGCTCGGCGCGATCTTTACACTCGCGCGCTTCAGCGAGGCCTTCCTGATCCTGCGCGCGCAGGATGTCGGATTTGCGCTCGGCCAGGTTCCCCTGGTGCTGGCGGTGATGAGTCTCAGTTACGCCGTATTTGCGTATCCGGCGGGGGCCGCCGCTGATCGTCTCAACCATCGACTGCTGCTGCTTGTCGGCGTCGCGCCACTGGTGGCCGCCGATCTGATGCTGGCTGCCGCGGTCACGGCATGGCAGGTGCTCGTTGGCTGCGCCCTATGGGGCCTGCACATGGCATTCACGCAAGGACTGTTCGCCAAGCTGGTCGCCGATGCGGCGCCCGCGCAGTTGCGCGGCACCGCCTTCGCCATCTTCAATCTTGCGAGCGGCATCTCCTTGCTGCTCGCCAGTGTCATTGCGGGCGCGCTGTGGACCGCCTATGGCCCGGCGGTGACTTTCTGGGCCGGCGCCGGCTTCGCAACGCTGGCGGGGATCGGTGCGCTAATCCTGGCCTCCGGACGCGCAGGCCGATGACGGTCGATGGATGATCAGCTGACCGCGAAGCCGCGCAGCGGCAACGTAGGACGCTGCAGCCAGTTGTCCGGCAGATAATCGGCGGCGCCATCGATGGCGTGAATGGTGTAGGCGTGCCGCGGTCGGTCGCTGCGATTCGGGCCCGAATAGTGCGGTAGCGCGCCATCGAGCACGACCAGTGTGCCTCGCCTGGCCTCGAGCGGCACGAGCCCCGTCGTCGGATACGGTTCCTTGTCCAGCACGTCCAGCACGGTGGCCGTGCGCGACGCATTGAGGCGCGAACGGGCCTTCACTGGCATCCGGTGTCCACCCGGCAGCGCCCACATGCAACCGTTCTCGGTCGTTGCATCATCGATCGCAAACCAGAAGCCGACCACGCTTCTCGGCTCCGTCCATAGATATGTGTGGTCGGTGTGACATATCACTTCGCCACCAATGCGCGCCTGCTTGAAGATGTACATCGATTGCAATAGCAACGGCTCCTGCATTCCGATGTCGCTCGCCAGCGCGGCAAGTTCCGGAGTGCGGCTGAACGAACCGAATACGGGATCACGATCGTGCATCGCATGACCGAGCTTGTTGAGGCACAGATGGGCGTCGGCCCGGAGCTGGCCCCTGGTGTCGAAGGCGTCCTTTTCGAAGAAGCACCGGATCGCCTCACCACTCGTCAGGAAATACTCGTCACTGGCGTGAAGCGCCTTGCCGTCCGCCGTGAAGATGGTCGCTTTCTCCGGCGACGGCACGTGCTTCCTGGCAAGTTCCATCGCCCGCTCCCGCAACTCGAGGCAATGCCCGGCATCGACGAAACCCGGCAGGACCAGAAAGCCGTCACGTCTGAATTGTGCTATCTGCGTCGGGGACAGAAACTTGCCCATATTCCCAAGCTTCGCATACATTGGCGCATCCAAAAAGGCGATTCAATCCGCCGTCACGGGATCCGGGTATGTCGACCATGAAAACACTGCAGTGGTTTGTCTGCGCGCTTGCGCCAATCGCGCTGCTCGCGGCCTGTCAGCCTTCGACAACCGTCCGCGACTCCGCCCCACCCGTCGGTCAGCTCGGAAAAACCGTGGCGCCGACCCAATACGGCATCGAGCTCTCAATCGACCCTTCCAAGGATACGTTTTCCGGCAAGGTCGTCATCGACATTACACTGAAGGAAGCGCAGGACGCTATCTGGCTGCATGGCAAGAACCTGAAAGTTTCCGAAGTCTATTTGACCGATGCCGAGTCCAATCGCATCGATGCATCGTATGAGGAGCGCCAGGAATCCGGGGTTGCGCTGGTGACCTTTGCCAAGAACGCCCCCGCCGGGGCGTCACAACTCCATTTTGCCTACAGCGCGCCATTCAATACCGCCGCCAACGCGCTGTTCAAGGTCGAGCGCGACGGCAATTACTACGCCGCCACCCAGTTCGAGGCGACTGCCGCCCGGCAGGTATTCCCGGGATTCGATGAGCCCGGATTCAAGGTGCCATTCGATATTTCAGTGATCGCGCGCAAGGGTGATGCTGTCATGGCAACCACGCCCGAAGCGTCCGCGAAAGAACTTGCTGTTGGCGGCGTGTTGCATGTCTTCGCGAGGACTCGACCGTTGCCGACCTATCTGATCGCATTGGCGGTGGGCCCGTATGATGTCGTCGACTTCGGGATGATCCCGGTCAATTCAGTGCGCGACCACGAAGTTCCCCTGCGGGGCATCGCTACAAAGGGTCTCGGCGACGAAATGCAATACGCACTGAAGAACACGGCCGCCTTGCTCACGGCGCTTGAAACCTATTTCGGCACGCCCTACCCGTACGAAAAACTCGACCTGATCGCCGTGCCCGAGAGTTTTGGCGGCGCCATGGAGAATGTCGGCGCCATCACCTACGACGAATACCTGATGTTGATGGACGACAACTCACCGCTCGACCAGCGACGTGCATACACCTCCGTTCATGCTCATGAAATGTCGCACATGTGGTTCGGCAATCTCGTGACACCCGTATGGTGGAACGACATCTGGCTCAATGAGTCCTTTGCGTCCTGGATGGAAAACAAGGCGGCCCATGCTTACTGGCCTGAAGGCCAATTCGACCGGGAAACGCTGAAGGGCGCGCTGGGCGCGATGGTCGGCGACTCCCTGGCTTCGGCGCGCCAGATCCGGGAACCCATCGATAATAATGACGAGATCAACAGCGCATTTGATGGCATCACTTACGAAAAGGGTGGCGGCGTTCTCGCCATGCTGGAGCATTACGTCGGCGAGGAACAGTTTCAGGCCGGTGTCCGGCTGTATTTGAAGCGACACGCGGACAGTACGGCGACGGCGGAAGATTTCATCGCATCGGTCGCAACAGGTTCCGACCGCCCCGAGGTCGAGGTGGCATTTAAGTCCTTCATCGAACAGCCTGGCGTGCCCTTGGTCTCGGCAAGGCTTGATTGCAAGGATGGCGAAAAGCCTCGCCTTGAACTACGCCAGGCCCGTTACGCGCCACTGGGTTCCTCCATCAAGCCGGATGCTGGCGAATGGAAGATTCCGTTCTGCGCTGCCTACATCGCCGATGGCGCGCGCAAGAGCACCTGTGCACTCATCGACAAAAAAGAACAATCCATGGATCTCGAGGCCGGAGCCTGTCCGACGCAGGTACATCCGAATGCCGATGGAACCGGTTACTACCGGTTCACATTGGATGACGCGGGATGGCAGAGCCTGACTGCGGGTGCGATGAAGCTGAGCCCGGCAGAAGCTCTGGTATTTGCAGACAGTCTCGATGCTGCGTTCCGGGCGGGCACGGTATCTGCAAAGGCTTATGTATCCGGCGTGACTGCGCTGGTGAACCACAGCGCATGGGACGTAGTGGCAGCGGCAGCGGGTTACCTCGAGGAAGTCGCGAGGATCATTGACCCGAGCGACCTGGGTCCGGTGGAGCACGCATTCCGCGCAATTGCTGCGCCACGTTACGCGAAACTGGCGGGCGCGTCGGACTTCGCTTCCCAATTGCTGCACAAGAGGCTGCAGCGCTTCCTGATCGTGGTCGCGAAGGACCAGGCCATGCGCAAGCCACTTGCAAGGCAGGCGGCAAGAGCCGTCAGCCTCAACGGAAAACCCGATCCATCGGCTGCGTCCGCGAGCGAGCTCGAGACGATCTTCACAGTCGGCGTGCAGGATCTCGGCGAGCCGTACTTCGACCTGCTGTTGAAGCAGATGATCGCATCCGAGGATCCCGAGTTCCGCAATTCCGCCATCGGTGCGCTCGCGCGTGTCGAAGATCCGGCATTGGCGCGGAAGCTCGAAGCGGCGGTCCTGGCAGGCGGATTCAAGGGCACCGAGATGCTCGACGTCCTGGGTCGACAGATGAATCGCACCGCGACTGCCGAGCAGACTTATGCCTGGCTAAGAGAAAACGACAAGGCGATCATAAAAATGATCCCCGAGGCGTTCAGGTCAAATATCTTTCCGACGTTCGGCGGATCTTTCTGTACCTATGAACGAGCTGACGAGTGGCAGAAGTTCGTCGAGTCACATGCCGCCGACCTGCCTGGCTACGAGCGCGACCTCGTGCAGACGATCGAGACCATTCATCTATGCGCGGGTCTGAAGCAGGCGAGTGCCGCAGATCTGCTCGCCGCGTTTGGCAGCTACTGAAGATGAAGACGATTGATCGCTCCCGTGTTGCCGGGTTGTTGGAGCGCGAGCGCGCGACCTTCCGTCAGCTCCACGCGCGCAGTGGTCAGCTTGCCGAACAGGCGAAGCGCTCGCTGCTCTTCGGAGTACCGATGAACTGGATGACCCGGTGGCCGGGCGACCATCCCATTTACGTTGACCGGGCAAATGGTGCCCGCTTCTGGGACGTCGACGGCAACGAGTTCATCGACCTCTGTCTGGGCGACTCGGGCGGCATGGCGGGTCACGCGCCCAAGGCCACCGTCGATGCGATCGCCAATCAAGCGGGCAAGGGTTTCACTTTGATGCTGCCGACCGAGGACGCCACGTGGGTTGGCAACGAGATGGCGCGACGCTTCGGGGTCCCCTACTGGCAATTCACGCTCAGCGCCACCGATGCCAATCGCTGCGCGATCCGGTGGGCACGCGAGATCACCCGGCGCCCGAAGATCGTCGTGCACAACTGGTGCTACCACGGGTCGGTCGACGAAACCGTCGCGATACTCGAGAACGGCCGAACCGTGGCCCGCCAGGGCAACATCGGCAAGCCTGTGGCGCTCGACCAGACCACCCGGGTCGTGGAGATCAACGACCTGGCGGCACTCGAGGCGGCGCTCGTCTTGGGCGACGTCGCGGCGTGCCTGTTCGAACCCGCGCTGACCAACATCGGTATCGTGCTGCCCGACCCTGGATATCACGAGGCCGTGCGCGAGTTGTGCACGCGTTACGGCACCTTGCTGATCATCGACGAGACCCACACGATCAGCGCCGGCCCCGGCGGGTGTACGAAGGCCTGGGGCCTTGAGCCTGACTTCGTCACGATCGGCAAGACGCTCGGCGCCGGCATCGCAAGCGGCGCGTACGGCATGACCGAGCGGGTCCGCAAGATGGTGTATGAGCACACCGACTCGAAAAACGCGGACGTCGGTGGCATCGGCGGCACGCTCGCCGGCAACGCGCTTTCGCTCGCCGCAATGCGTGCCACGCTCGGACTGGTCATGACCGATGAGGCATTCGAACACATGATCGCACTCGCTGAGCGCTTCGAGCAGGGCGTGCGCGGCGTGATCGAGTCGCGCGAACTCCCGTGGCACGTGGTGCGACTGGGCTGCCGCGTCGAGTACCTGTTCCGCCCGGATGTGGCCCGGAACGGCGCCGCGGCCGCGGCCGGACAGGACGAGAGGCTCGATCCGTACATCCATCTGTACCTGTTGAACCGGGGCATCCTGATGACACCGTTCCACAACATGGCACTGATGTCGCCGGCGACCACCGCCGCCGACGTCGACCGGCACACGCAGGTCTACGCCGGGATGGCTGACGAGCTCTTGGCCTGACTTTGAATTCGGTCGCTAGCCGGCGGCAATCACCCGCCCGCGCCAGAATTCCCGCGCGGTCCAGGCGTGCCAGGCGAAGCGCAGCCAGCGGACCAGGGCGACGGCAATCCAGAAGGCCCATGCAAACATCAGCAGCCGATAAATCCACATCGGCGCGCTGATCACTGACGGCTGCGGAAGGGCCGACGCGGTCTGGTCCATGAACCACGCAAATGTGTTCCCGCCGGATCCGGGACCGACCACTCCCATGTCGGGTTGCGCCAGCAAGCCGTAGCGAATGCCGGAGAAGACCAGGCTGCTCACGGCAAAAAACGTGAACAGGGCCAGCAGCAGCTGAACCGCATTGAACTGCCATTGAGGCAAGGCACTGCCATTCCACTTTTCGCGCCAGCGCATCAGGAACAGCCAGACGCCGACGGCCACCAGCACGCTCCAGGAAAGCGTGGAAAGACCGATGCCCAGCAACAGCCATTCGTGCGTCCGCAGCGGCGAGTACTGCGAGCGCCCGAGCAAAAAGGCCATGATCAGGAACACGACAACTTCGCCCCAATAGAGGATCGCGGGACCGACGCCGCCGCCAAATACCAGCAGCGGCCAGCGGTCCTCGGGAAGCCGTATCGTGGTGCGGACATTGCTCGCAGGTGAATTCAAGTCCACCGCGTCCGGCTTCACGCGGAACGCGACGCCCGCAGTGGTCGTCCAGTTGACACCGATTGAGTGGGCGCCGGGTAACAGACCAAGCGGGAGTTCGCCACCAGTCGGTCGCAACGGAACTTCCGCGCCGTCGACGACTACCTGGGTGACCCGGGCATCGGCCGGAAGCCGAAGCGCATGCCGGCCGCCCTGGGTACTGCGATAAGTGAAAGCCAGGGCGTGATCGGCCGAGCGCGTACCCACATTGACCTCGAGCGCGACCGAATCGATGGCCAGCGTCTGTCCCGTGACGGCCTTCGGCCGCGTGATCTGCAGGTTGAGTTTCTCGCCCGGCCGCGCGTAGAACAGATAGGCCCAGGGAGCGCCGGACAACTCATCCGGCAGCACCGCGGGAAAGCCCGCGAAGCTCAAGTTCCATTGCGGGTTGACCGTGAAGCTCCACACTTCTGCCCGGTCCGATTGTGTCGGGCTGACGAGCTCCAGCGTTTCGCTGCGGACGAGTCCCGAGGACCAGCTTTTCTGCGCTTCGCCGGTTCCCAGACCGACGAGCGCAGTCTTTCCGTCGCGCACCTCGAGATCTTCGCTCAGCACGGACTCGCCGGCCACCAGCGGCACCTTGACTGTAAACGCCGCACGCTGGGGCGCGATGCGTTCAACGGTCGTCGTCAGACTCCAGTCGAGGTCGAGATTGAAGTACCGCGTGACCCGCACGAAAGGCGGAAACTCGGCGGCCGCCTCAAGGGGCCCCGTGGCCCTGCTCAGCACGCGTTCCTGTGTCAGTTCCAGCGAGCTGGACAAGAGGCGACCTTCCGTGATGCCGCTGGCCGTCCAGCCCTCTGCATCGACGCGGATGCGTCGAGGCGGTTGCGGGAAAACGAGTTGCAGCGACTCGGTTGCTGCCGGCCGGCCCCGCAGTTGAATGACGTGCGCCCCGGGTGCCAGCGGTATCCACATCGAACCGTCGGGATTGCGGGCAATGGCAACAGCAGACTTGCCATCGACAGTGATGCTCTCGAGCTGCCAGCGATCGCTGGCGCTCGGCACGGCCACCGCCACCGGCGTGAGTGCACTGGCCTCGAGCGTCACGTCCAGAACGCCTGCTCTTGCCACGACATGGGCCGATAGGATTTCCGCGCAACTGGGCGTGCACTTGGGCGGCGCCAGCAACCGTTCCTGCAACTCCTTCAGAAGCGCGGGGTCGGGAGTCGATTGCGCGAAGGCGGAACCCGGAGTCGCGGCCAGCGCGAGCGCCCCGACCAATGCGACAGTCAATGACAAGAACGCTGAAGCAGCCGTGGCACCGCGAGAATTCCGCGCAAGCCCCGTGACCTGCCAGTCGCCGGGCAGCGTTGGCCGCAGCAGCCCGAAAAACAGGACCGCGGTCAGGGCGACGCCTGCGATGCGCCAGAGGGCGCGCAGGATGCGGCCGACGTAAATGAACTGGACCGTCTGGTCCTGCTCCACCGGCCCGGACCAACTGAAGGAGTAGTTGTCGTACTGCCAGTTCGGAATGCCGGGGCCCGTCTGCAGAAGCGTGCCGGGTGCGTAGCGCTGGATGACCTGTTGCGCATTGAGGCCTGCGGACATCTGGACGTTTTCTTTTGGCGCCTCGATACTCGAAATGGCCCCGCCTTCCGTCGTGATTTCCATTTCGGCTGGCGGCGCGGGCATATTCGTCATTGGCGGAAGGCTTTGCACTTCGTCTCCCGCGCGATCAGCCGTCATAGAGTCCGCTTGAAGGCCGTACACATTGCTCACTTCCAACTGCGGATACAGAGCGAGGCGCACCTGGCCCCACAGGAACGGCAGCAACACGACGCCGAGCCCCAGAAAGCTGAGTGTGCGGTAACCGCCCGTAAACCGGCGGAATCGCCCTTCGGGTACCGCAGCAGCAACAGCAATCGCCGCCAGCAGGTTGCCCCACAGCCAGATCTGCTCCGGCAGCGCCTGGTACATCAGGAGCAGCGCGCCCAGTGCGATGGCGGCCACCCGGTTGCCCGCGAGCCATTTCGTGAACACGACGACGATCAGGACGCCAAACAGATTCCACAGGCCCCAGCGTTCCAGCCAGGAGTCCGGCGCCTCATCGGCGCCGCGCACCGCGAGCAACAGATGCCCGGGCGGCAGGTGCAGCGTGCCCTGCACTCCATCAAATCGTGCCTGCCAACCGGTGGCGGGCATCGTGCTGCGCGTCGTCGCCGTCCGACTCACGGCCCGCAGCGAGAGATCGGGTAGGCGAAGTTCCACGCCGGTGACGCCCGCCTCCTTGCCTTCGGTCACGAGGAGTGCATCGTTGCCGATGCGCGCGCTCTGCAGCGTGAATGGCGCTGCCATGTCGAGGCGCCAGTCCCGTCGCATCGTGCCGGCTATCGCGTCGACCGCCGTGAAGCCATCATGATTGAAGTCGAGCCAGATCTGGCGATTCAGCGTCAGGCGGTTGTCATCAACATTGGCGAGTCCACGACTGCGCTCCACGATGTTGAGCTTCGAATCGGCCGCCATGCGGAAGGCAGGCAGGCCCTGCCATTCGGGCGGCACGTTGGCTTGCACCGGATCGATGGCGCCAGCACCCTCGGCGGCGGCGATGCGCAGCCGGTCATTGCCCTGAAAACTCCACACTTCCTCACGCGCCCACCGCCCTGCCCCGGACTCCCCGGCTGGTGGCCGGGCGAGCTCACCAGCGGCGCCCGTGCCCCGTGCCGTGATTGCGACTTCCCAGCTTCCGGCGCGCACCTGCGCGCGCAAACGCCCATCGGCATCGATGCGCGCGGGAAGCGCGCTGTCGAGCGCGAGCGGTGTGAAACCCGCCGGCAGCACCACGGCAAATCGCTCTTCACGCGCATCGCCGGCCACCTGGAGACGGATGCGGGTCACGAGGCGAACTGGCAGTTCGTCCTGCACGAGGCGATAGACCTGCACCTCAATTGCCGCCGGCTGCTCTGCGGCGCGGCGCTTGCCGAGCCAGACGGCGCCATTCGGGCGTTCCGGCTGGGCGATGTTGTGGCCGTCCACCGTAAGTTTCACGATGCCGGTTTCGGCTGCGATCGGCAGCGCTTCCGGACGCGTTTCCCAGGCGAAACGTCCGCTGAGCACATACGTTCCAGTCCCGAGGCGCACGGCGGGTATGCCGTCCCGCGCCACGACCGGCGCCGCCTTACCGTCGATGCGGACATCCTCCGGCCAGTGCGTCAGGTCGCCCGGCAAGCTGGCCCAGCTGTCCGCATAAACAAGCCATCGCTGACTGAAGGCGCCGCCGCGAGCATCGACGGTGAGGGTCAGCGGTTCGGGCCATGCGCAACGATGCGAAGAGGACTCGCCGGCAAGGCTGGTCGCAAAAAACGGGCAGCGGCGGAATTCCTGGCCTCGCAACACCCAGTCCTCCCACCCGGCGAGTCCGGGCGGCAGGCTTGCGGCAGTTGCGATTGATGTCAGGCCGACGGCAAGCGCGAGAACGACAATCCGAAGTCCGGTACGCATGAGTGGCTCCCCAGGACGGCGGACTAGCATAGAATAGTATTTCCGTCGCGCACAGCAGCTTGGGGATTTCGCCATGAAACTCTATTACAACCCGCTCTCGACGTACTGTCAGAAAGTGATGCTCGCCTTCAACGAGAAGGGCATCGCCTACGAACCTCATGTCGTTGACCTGATGTCGGCCGAGGGCCGCGCGTCTTACGAAGAAATAAATCCGTTCGGCAAGGTGCCATTCTTCAAACCGAGCGAGGACTGGCAGGTTCCGGAATCAACGTCGATCATCGAGTACCTCGAGGACAAGTTTCCGAACACGCCTCGCCTAATTCCGGCCGGCGGCGGCGATGCTGCGCGGCAAGTGCGGTTCATGGACCGCATGGCCGACCTCTACCTTAACGAGCCGATCGTCGAACTTCAGTTTCAGAAGATCGGATTTCGCGCCCAGGACAATGACAGGGCGGCAAGGGCGCGCAAGTTCGTCAGCATCAGCTATGGGTATTACGACAAGCGGCTCGCGAAACAGCCATGGCTGTGCGGCGAGAGCTTCACGATGGCTGACTGCGCGGCAATTCCAGCGCTGTACTACGCCCAGGCCGTTATGCCATTCGACGCCCACTCGAATATCGTTGCGTACTGGGAGCGCGCCCGGAAGCGGCCTTCGTATGCCAAGGTCAAGGCCGAGTTCGAACCGATATGGCAGGGCTTGATCAGCCAGCGATCGGCCGCGTAAGTCAGTTCGACGTTTTCGCGGAAGCCCCGATTTCCTGCGCCTTGCGGGAGATCGCGCGCCACACACACGCTCTGGCTACCCGATCGCCAGAATCTCCGCTTCTCCATCCGCCAACGCTATGAAGTCCCCCACCGAGGCGCCGATCAGCAGCCGCGCAATTGGCGAGACATAAGAAATCCTGCCATGGGCCGGATCCGCTTCATCCTCCCCGACGATCTGGTACTCGATGCGCTCTCCGTCCTTTTTCTCAAGCGCGACGGATGCCCCGAATCGCACGGTGTCGGACGCCTGAAGAGCCGCCACTACCTCGGCGGTACGCAACCGCTGTGTCCAATACCGCAAGTCGCGCTGGACTTGCGCGATCGCCGCGCGGTCTGCGGCCGCGCGAGCTTCAGACAGGGCGCTCTGCAGCCGTTCGACCGTACCGGCGATCTGCCTCAAGCCTGTCACGGTGACGAGATTCCGATGCGGACTGACGAGGAGTTCCGGGAGTTCCTCCCCTTCCGACCCATCAGATTCCTTGACAAACGCGCGGCTCATTTGTAGTTGAAGCGCTCAGCGCCCCTCCTGCACGGATTCCATACGCTAGCAAAATTAACGGCCGTGCGAATGGGGCCTTGCGGCCCCGTTCTTCATGTGTCAAACGGCAATACGGTCAGGCAACCTTCTCCGCCAGTATCCGCCCCTCCTCCCGCAGCGCCTTCTGCACCGCGGGTTGGGATAGACGGAGCTCCCTCCGAGATTGCTCGCGGGCTTTGCCCGGTCCCAACCGTCGCCTGGCGCCGATGTTGAGACGGTGAGAAGACATCAAGCTTTCCGGTCTGCATCAGTTTGAACGCTATCAGAATGCGCAGGCCTGGGATGCACTCTAGAGCGCCCATTACGTATACGATCCACGTGTCCACGAGCAACGGCATCCCGGCAGGAGCATTCGCATGCGAATCACTGAAATCACTGCCTGGCAGGTCGATCTGCCACTCAAGGAAGGCAAATATAGCTGGTCCGGCGGCAAGTCAGTATCCGTGTTCGACAGCACAGTCGTGCGCGTCGAAACCGATGCGGGCTTTTGCGGCCATGGTGAGTCCTGCCCGCTCGGGCCGGTGTATCTGGCCTCCTATGCAGCGGGCGTGCGCGCGGGGTTGGCGGAACTCG
>JANPCY010000038.1:0-1897 GCA_031431175.1 Steroidobacteraceae bacterium
GTTCGAAGTTCGAGGGCAAATTCCGATTCCAGCGTCGCACGATCATTCGGGTCGGGCGGATTGGCCGCCTCGTCCTTCATGTGTGTCATCGTGCGATCCACTTCCTGCATCAGGTCGCGTTTCCAGGCATTCAGGATTACGCGGAAGTGGGCGAGCTGCTCCCTGCCCATGTACTGCTCGCCCTTGCGCTCGTGATACGGGCGGACATTTCTCGGGCCCATCAGCAGATTGTGGCTGCCTGGAGATTCATCATCCTCGTCGAGCTGGCCAAGGCGGCGCAGCAGTCGGGGCTCCGCAATCTGCGGAGGCGACATCGGTGATTGTGGCTTCGCAACGGCCAATGCGCGCGTCGGCGCGGCAACATTTGCGATCTTCACGGGTTTGACCGGGGGTGGCGCGACGACGCGCACGACTGGCTTTGCCGCGAGCCGGGTCATCTGTGAAATCCGCGGTGACTTGCCAGACTTCGCCTTGAGGGACTTGCCTGCGCGCGCACGGGAATCAGCGACCTTGGCCTTGCGGGCGGTGGGCTTGGCGACCCGGACGGGCTTCCGTGCAGCTGGCGTCTTGTGCGGCGCGGCCTTCTTGGCGGCTGGCTTCCTGGTCTTCGAAGCCTTCTTTGCAGGCATCAGTTTCTCCGCTCCCGGTTAATTGAGGCGCCGGATTATAGCCCTCGCAAGTCTGCGGTCCAGTGGCACGATGACCGGGTCCGGCCGGTTCACCGGCTCAGGGAAGGGTCACCGGTTCCGGGGCCACCCAGCCATTGCAACGACGCTCCGCGACGATCGTCGTGTAAATGCCGCCGCGCACGTTGAATCGCGCCGTCAGGCGCAGGAATCGCGGGTCAAGTGCGGTGACCAGGCGGTCCACGATCTCATTGGTCACCACCTCGTGGAATGCGCCGCGGTCCCGAAACGACCAGACGTAGAGCTTCAGGGACTTGAGCTCTACGCACAGCGCAGCGGGGACGTACTCCAGCTCCAGTGCCGCGAAATCGGGCTGGCCCGTCCGGGGACACAGACAGGTGAATTCCGGAATCTGCATCCGAATCGTATAGTCGCGGCCAGGACTCGGATTCTGGAAGGTTTCAATGTCTCCAAATGGCGACTTTGGGCTCATGCGGTTCGTGTCCCGGTCGTACTCAATCAAGGGCCGTTAATCTACACTAGCTCGAATGCGCCTCGCCAGGATCAAACTCGCCGGATTCAAGTCTTTCGTCGATCCGACTGTCGTCACATTTCCCCGAAATCTGACCGGGGTCGTCGGGCCGAATGGATGCGGCAAGTCGAACATCATCGACGCGGTTCGCTGGGTCATGGGCGAGATTTCTGCGAAGCACCTGCGCGGCGATTCCATGACCGACGTGATTTTCAACGGCTCCCGCGGCCGCAAGCCCGTTGGCAGTGGCTCCGTCGAACTGGTATTCGACAATGGCGACGGCAAGATTGCCGGTCCATACGCCGCATTCGCGGAGGTATCGCTGAAGCGGCTTGTATCGCGCGACGGCAATTCGACCTATTTCATCAATGGCTCGAAATGCCGTCGCAAGGACATCACGCACCTGTTCCTCGGCACCGGCCTTGGGTCGCGCAGCTACGCGATCATCGAGCAGGGCATGATTTCGCGGCTGATCGAGGCGCGTGCCGAGGACATGCGCGCCTTTGTCGAAGAAGCGGCCGGAATCTCGCGCTACAAGGATCGCCGGCGCGAGACCGAAAATCGCATCTCCCATACGCGGGAAAACCTTGAGCGGCTGAATGACCTGCGAGAGGAAGTCGACAAGCAGATCCGTCACCTGCAGCGCCAGGCCGGCATCGCGCGTCGCTACCAGGAACAGACCAACCGCCAGCGCCAACTGCAGGCGGAACTGCTGGCACTGCGGATCCGCGACCTTGAT
>JANPCY010000039.1:0-4665 GCA_031431175.1 Steroidobacteraceae bacterium
CGCATGACGGGCTTGTTCCATGCCTGGGGCGCGGGTATCGCACTCGACGCATTCCGCGGCGTGCTGCTCGGCCAGCATGCACTGGCGCTCATCGTGATCACTTATGTCGCAACGAAACTGCGCCTGCAGATCCGCGCCTTCCCTCTGCTGCAGCAGACCGCCGTGCTACTGGCGCTGCTGTGGCTTAACGAATTCCTGCTGTTCTGGATCGACGGCGTTTCCGGTCACCCGGTCACCGACTGGCGCCGCTGGCTGGCGGTGCCTGCCGGCGCGGCCTGCTGGCCGCTGATCACCGGTCTTTACGCGCGCTTCGCCGCGCGCCGCTAGGGTGAGGGAGGGAACCTCCGGTTTACTCCCGCATGGGCGCGACCGCGTGCGATTTTCGTCCTTGGCAAGAAGTAAGGAGCGATGCGTATCGTGATACATGAGCGACCAGCGACGACTGCTCGCCTCGTCCATAGTCCCTGCCATGGGACTTCGGCTCGCGCCGAGGCGCGCGCAACGCGCCTCATGCGCGAGTAGACCAGAGGTTCCCTAATGCGCCGGGTCCGCATCAAGGACGAGCATCTCGAGCAGCGCATCTTTCTGCAACGATCAGCGATTGCCGGTTTCATCGTGCTGGGACTGATGCTGCTGCTGGCCGGCCGGACCTTCTGGCTGCAGGTGCTGCGACACGATCACTACGCGGAACTCTCGCAGGGCAATCGCGCGCGCATCGAGCCGCTGCCGCCCAATCGCGGCATCATCTACGACCGTGCGGGCCGCGTGATCGCGGAGAACACGCCGGCCTACCAGCTCGAACTGGTGCGCGAACAGGCCGGCGACCTCAACGCGACACTCGCCCAGCTCATGCACTTCGGTCTGCTCGAGCAGGACGACCTTGATCGCGTGCGCCAGCTTGTGCTGTCGCGGCGCTCATTCGAAGTGGTGCCGATCCGGCTGCAACTCGATGATGAGCTGATCGCGCGCTTTGCCGTGCACCGTCACGAACTGCCGGGAGTGACTCTCGAGACCCGCATGGCGCGTCATTACCCATTCGGCGCGATCGGAGCGCACGCACTCGGCTATGTCGGCGCAATCAGCGAAGACGACTTCACGCGACTCGACAAGGAACGCTATTTCGGCACCGGTGTCGTCGGCAAGACCGGCATCGAACGCGCCTACGAGGACGAAATGCTGGGCAGCAGCGGCTACCGCGAAGTGCAGGTCAATGCCGAGGGCCGCAGCGTCGAATTGGCGGGGGGCAAGACGGACCAGCTGCGCAGCCGCCAGCCGCAGGCAGGCCGCGACCTGAGACTGACGCTCGATATCGAACTGCAGCGCGTCGCCGAGGAAGCAATGGCAGGTCGCCGCGGCGCGGTCGTCGCAATCGATCCGTCCAATGGCGACGTGCTGGTGCTCGCAAGCCTGCCGAGCTTCGATCCCAACGGCTTCGCGCGCGGTATCTCGCGCCGGGATTACCTGGCGTTGACCCAGGACCCGGACCAGCCGATGTTCAACCGCGCGCTGCGCGGCACTTACCCGCCCGGGTCGACGATCAAGCCGCTGATGGCGCTCGCCGGTCTCGAGTACGAAGTCGTGAGCCCGCAGGACAAGGTGTTCTGCCCGGGACATTTCTCGCTGCCGAATTCGCGGCACCGCTTTCGCGACTGGAAACCCAAGGGCCACGGAACGGTCGACATGCGCGAGGCGGTCACGCAATCCTGCGACGTCTATTTCTACCGCCTGGCAAGTATGCTGGGCATCAAGCGCATTCACGACATCATGAGCCGGATCGGATTCGGTGCCCCGACCGGCATCGATGTCGGCGGCGAACGCGGCGGCATCATGCCGTCGCCGGAGTGGAAGAAGGCGGCGTTCAGCGGGAAAGAACAACAAGTCTGGTTTCCCGGCGAGACTGTGATCCTCGGTATTGGCCAGGGCTACTGGGCCGCAACGCCGTTGCAGCTTGCGACGGCGACCGCACTGCTCGCCACGCGCGGCAGGCACTTCCGTCCACGCTTGGTGCGTGCACTCGTGGATCCGGTCACCGGGGCTGTCGAGGAGCGCGTACCGCGGTCGCTGCCCCCCATCGAGCTCAAGGACCAGGCGAACTGGGAAGTCATCGTCGACGCGATGGTCGCCGTGACCAGCGGCCCGCGCGGCACCGCCGTGCGCGCATCACGCGGCGCCGCCTACTCGATCGCCGGCAAGACCGGCACCGCGCAGGTATTCACGATCGGCCAGACCGAGAAATACGACGAGAAGAAGATCGCCGAGCGGCTGCGCGATCACGCGCTGTTCGTCGCCTTTGCGCCGGCCGAGGCGCCGAAACTCGTCATCGCGGTGCTGGTCGAGAATGGCGGCCACGGCAGTTCCGCCGCAGCGCCGATCGCACGTCTGGTATTCGACGCCTACCTGACACGAGGCGCAGGCTGATGTACGAAGAACTCGGAGCATCACGGACCCGGCGCACGGTGACGGCGACCGCTCGCCTGATGCGGGCGCTGCACCTGGACGGCACGCTGCTGTCGGGTCTCGCCGCGGTCGGCATATTCGGATTGTTCGTGCTCTACAGCGCGGCCGGGGACAATATCGCGCTGTGGTTCAGCCAGGTCGCGCGCTTCGGCATTGGCGTCGTGGTCATGATCGCGATCGCGCGGGTTCCGGACCATTTCATTCGCATGGCGGCGCCCATCGCCTATGTGCTGGGACTGGTATTGCTGTTGCTGGTGGCGGTCGCTGGCGACGTCGGCAAGGGCGCTCAGCGCTGGCTGGACATCGGCATCCTTCGTTTCCAGCCCTCCGAGATCATGAAGCTCGCCGTGCCGATGATGTGCGCGTGGTACCTGCACCAGCGACCGCTGCCTCCGTCGCTGTGGAATGTGGTCGCAGTACTCACGATGATCCTGATACCGGTGCTGCTGATCGCAGAGCAGCCCGATCTCGGCACGGCGTTCCTGGTCGCCGCGGGGGGCCTGCTCGTGCTCTTGCTGGGCGGCTTGCCCTGGACCTACCTGCTGGGTGGCGCCGTGGTCGCGGGGGCCGCCGTGCCACTGGTCTGGCGCTTCTTGCTGCACGACTACCAGCGTCAGCGCGTGTTGACGCTGCTGGACCCGCAAAGCGACCCGCTGGGCGCCGGTTATCACATCATCCAGTCGCAGATCGCAATCGGTTCCGGCGGCGTGTTCGGCAAGGGCTGGACCAATGGCAGCCAGGCGCAGCTCGAATTCCTGCCCGAGCGTTCGACGGATTTCATATTCGCCGTGATCGGCGAGGAACTCGGTCTGCTGGGATTGATTGCTTTGCTGGCCGGATACCTGTTCATCATCGGCCGCAGCCTGTACATGTCCACGCAATGCCGCGACGCATTCACGCGCCTGCTTTCAGGCAGCATCGCGCTGACCTTCTTCGTCT
Source organism: Steroidobacteraceae bacterium (assembly GCA_031431175.1). GTDB lineage: Bacteria > Pseudomonadota > Gammaproteobacteria > Steroidobacterales > Steroidobacteraceae > SCUD01. The sequence goes on from JANPCY010000039.1 coordinate 3,397, forward strand.
ACGCGTTCGTCAATGCGGGAATGGTGACCGGACTCCTGCCCGTGGTTGGCGTGCCGCTGCCGCTCGTCAGTTACGGCGGTACTTCGCTGGTGACGCTGATGGCTGGCTTCGGTATGCTGATGTCGCTGTATTCCAGCCGCAAACTTCTGGGTTCATGAACACTGCGACAAGCATACTGCCCTCGCTGACCTGCGCGCTTGCGCTCTATGCCGCCGCCTTCCCGGCCGCGGCACTCGACGGCGGTCGCGAGGACGTGCGGCAGTTCACGCAGGAAATGCTGCGCAAACACAAATTTGACGAGGCCTGGCTGGCGAGCGTCATCGCCGGCGCGCAGAGCCAGCCAAAAATCATCGAGCTGATGAGCCGGCCCGCCGAACAAGTCATGCCCTGGCATGCATACCGCAACCACTTCCTGAGCGCCGAGCGCATCGCTGCCGGTGTCGAATTCTGGATTGCGCATCGCGCGCGGCTCGCCGAGATCGAGCGAAGTACCGGTGTCGCGCAGCATGTGATCGTCGGGATCCTCGGTGTCGAGACCCTTTTCGGACGAATCACGGGACGCTTCCGGGTCGTCGATGCGCTGGCGACGCTTGCCTTCGACTACCCACCGCGCGGCAAGTACTTCCGCGACGAACTCGAGCAGTTCCTGCTGCTGGCGCGAGAGGACCAGGTCGACGTCGGCACGGCGCTCGGCTCGTATGCGGGTGCCATGGGATCACCGCAGTTCATGCCGCGCAGCTATCGTGCCTTCGCCGTGGACGGCGACGGCGATTCGCGCCGCGATCTCTGGGGCAGCTGGGATGACGTCATCGCAAGCGTCGCAAACTACCTTGCGAAGCACGGCTGGCGGGCCGGCGAACCGGTGGCGGCACCAGCCAGCCTGTGGTTCCCGCACGCGAACAGCCTCGTTGCCGGCAGCTTGACCCCTGACACGACCGTCAAGGCGCTGCGCGATCGGGGGCTCAGCTTCGACACCAGCCTCGACGGCAAGGCGCCGGCATTCTACATCAGCGTTGCCGGCGACCAGGGCCCGGAGTTCCGCGCCGGCTTTCACAATTTCGGCGTCATCACACGCTACAACCGAAGCGTGATGTACGCGCTCGCGGTGCACGACCTCGCTGGCCGCATCGAGGCGCTGCTGCCCCCCGCACCGTGAAGCATCGGCTGGCATTGCCAACTTTCGCTCTGCTCGCGGCCGCCTGCGCGCAGCAGCCGCAGCGCCCGGAAACTGCGGGGCGGGCACCCGATACGGGCGGCGCGAGCGTGCCG
>JANPCY010000040.1:0-1624 GCA_031431175.1 Steroidobacteraceae bacterium
CCAACTGACCCGTCCGCTTCACTGACATACCGCGCTCCCCTGTCAGCTACATTGAATCACGTCCAAGGATTTTCGCAACGGTCCCCTTCGGGGGAGAGGGTTGCGCAGGCTTGCTGACGCGTCTTGGCGGCAGCTAGTCGAAGCTGGGTGAGGGGGAATGTCGCCGCACGGGTATAGACCGGATAGATAGTCGACAGAATAGACCGGGAGGATGGTCGACAGGTGAGATGGCAGGAAGGGAGGACCTTCGATGCCGTTTATGGAGACCTGTCGAGTGGACGAGCGAGTACGGATGTTGTCGGATTACGCGCGCGGTCATTGGAGCGTATCTGAGCTGTGCCGCCGTTATGGTGTGTGCCGGGATACGTTTTATGCGTGGCGGTCGCGTCGGGAGAGCGGCGAGGCGGCGTGGTTTAATGCCCGTTCGCACGCGCCGCATGCTTGTCCGCACCGGACGGACGGTCATCGGGTCGAAGCCATTGTGGGGCTGCGGCGTCAGTATCCGCATTTAGGTCCACGCAAACTGTTGGCGCTATTGGAACGGCGTCATCCCGAGACGGCCTGGCCTGCGGCCTCGACGATCGGGGATATCCTCAAGCGATCCGACCTGATCGCGCCGGTGCGGCGCAGGCGTCGGCCGATCGATCAAGCGCGTCCGTTCGGGTCGGTCGGGGCGGCAAACGACGAATGGGCGGTCGACTTCAAGGGCTGGTTCCGCACCCAAGATGGACGGCGCGTCGATCCGTTGACGCTGAGCGACAGCCATACGCGTTACCTGCTCGACGCACGCATCGTGGCACCGACGCGGACAGGATCGCAGCCGGTGTTCGAGGCTTCGTTCCGCGCCTACGGGCTGCCGCGGGCGATCCGCTGCGACAACGGCTCGCCGTTCGGCTCGCAGGGTGCGGGCGGGCTGACCAAGCTGTCCGCGTGGTGGCTCAGGCTCGGCATCGCGCCGCACTTCATCCATCCCGCTTCGCCGCAGGAGAACGGCCGGCACGAGCGTATGCACCGCACGTTGAAGGCACAGACCTCAAGGCCGCCGGCCAAGGATGCAGCCGAACAGCAGGCGCGCTTCGATGCCTTCCGCCGGCATTACAACGAGGAACGCCCGCACGAGGCGCTCGGCCAACGCCCGCCGGCCGACGACTACACGCCGTCCCTACGGCCGATGCCCGAACGCATCGAAGATCCCTGGTACGACGCCGATCACGCCATCCGCCGGGTGCGCAGTTCGGGCGAGATCGTCTGGAAAGGCAGCCGCCTGTACATCAGCGAAGCGCTCATCGGCGAGCTCGTCGGCATCGCCGAGCTTGAGAGCGGCGATCATGTCGTGCGCTTCTGCGACCTCGATATCGGCCTGATCGATCGACGCCGGGAGTTCCTCCGCTTCGCGCCGCCCCGTGCGGGGCGGCGCAAACCGGACGAACTCCCGACACAACCAATACTGTCGACCATCATCCCGGTCTAAACTGTCGACTATCTTCCCGGTTGAACAGTTCCACCCCCTCACCCCGACCCTCTCCCCCGCAAGCGCGGGCGCGAGGGAAAATTAAATCGACCCTCTACTTCCCCTCTACTTCAAGGGCATAGGATTCTCTGCTTCCGCCCAAACTTCCAACGC
>JANPCY010000041.1:0-5504 GCA_031431175.1 Steroidobacteraceae bacterium
AGGTTCATGACCTCGAGCGCGAGGTCGGGGTCCAGGTTACCGGTCGGTTCATCCGCAATCAGCACCGGTGGCTTGGTAATGACGGCACGCGCGATGCCGACGCGCTGCTGCTCGCCAGCGGACAGTTCGAGTGGAAAGGACCTTTCCTTGCCGAGCAGGCCGACCTGATCGAGCGCGGCGCGTACGCGCTTGTCCATCTCGCGGCGCGGCACACCGGCTATCGCGAGCGGCAGCGCGACGTTGTCGTAGACCGGCTTGTCGTCCAGCAGGCGGTGATCCTGGAATACGACCCCGACCTGGCGGCGAAAAGCGGGGATGGCGCCCGAACGCAGCAAGCCGGTATTGCGGCCGTTGACGATGACCTGGCCGCGTGTCGGACGCTCGAGCAATGCGATCAGGCGCAACACGGTGCTCTTGCCGGCACCCGAATGGCCGGTCAGGAATGTCATCTCGCCGGTGGCGAGTTCGAATGACAGCTCGGAGAGGGCCTCGCGGCCATTCGGATAACGCTTGAATACGCGGTCGAATCGGATCACTGGGCGTTCCCGGGTGTAGTGCGCAAGAGCCCGTCAACATAGGCGCCGGCATTGAAGATACCGAAATCCTCCGGCTGTTCGCCAACGCCGATGAACCGGATCGGCAACCCGAAGCGCTGCGCGATTGCGATGACAATACCCCCCTTGGCGGTGCCGTCCAGTTTTGTGACGACGATGCCGGTGACACCGATCGCCCGATGGAACTGCTCGGCCTGGCGCAGGGCGTTCTGGCCGAGACCCGCGTCCAGGACCAGCAGGACCTCATGGGGGGCCTCGGGGTCGAGGCGCTTCAGCACCCGCGCCACCTTTGAAAGCTCGTCCATCAGGTGCGATTGTGTGTGCAGCCGGCCGGCAGTGTCGGCGATCAGCACGTCGATGCCACGGGCGCGCGCGGATTGCAGCGCGTCGAACACGACGGCAGCGGGATCCGCTCCAGCCGCCTGGGAAATCATCGGCACAGCCGCACGTTCAGCCCAGACGGCCAGTTGTTCGACGGCGGCGGCGCGGAATGTGTCGCCCGCCGCCAGCATGACCGAGAGTCCTTCGGACCGGAGCCTGCTGGCGAGCTTGCCGATCGTGGTTGTCTTGCCCGAGCCATTGACGCCGACAGCCAGGATCACGAACGGTTTCCGGGAGCGATCGATTTCGAGCGGCCGTTCGACGGGCTGAAGGATCGCGAGCAGCGCCTTGTGCAGCGCTCCCTGCAATGCGGCGGCATCCGCGAGCTCGCTTCGTGCCACGGCACGGCGCAGGTCCGCGAGCACGGCGGTCGTCGTCTCGACACCGATATCGGCCGCCAGCAGCCTCGTTTCGAGTTCCTCGAGCAGCGCGTCGTCGATCTTGCGACCCGGCACCAAGTCGCCGAGCCAGGAGGCGCCGCGATTGACCTTCGCGCGCAGGCGGGCGAGAAAGCCGCGGGATTCAGCGGGGGCCTTGTCGTCGGGAGCGGTCATTGCGGGCGCGATCCGGCGGGAAAGCGCGATTGTAGCGGCGTATCATCGCGCACGTTCGTTTTGGGCCAACGGGCAATGCAGCGCAAGAAACCGAATGAACTGCGGATCATCGGGGGCGAATGGCGCGGCCGGCGGATCCGGTTTCCACAGCAACCCGGCATACGGCCGACACCGGACCGGGTCCGCGAAACCCTGTTCAACTGGCTTGCTCCAGTCGTTCAAGGAAGCCTTTGCCTGGATCTGTTCGCCGGCAGCGGTACGCTCGGGCTCGAGGCCCTGTCCCGCGGCGCAGCGGGCGCGACCTTCATCGAGTCCGACCGGCTTGGCGCGGAGCGGCTGCGTGAGACCATTTCGACACTCGCGACCGAACGCGCGGTCGTCCTGCAGGCTGATGCGTTCAGATGGCTCGAGGGTCCGCCACAACGCTTTGACCTGGTATTCCTCGACCCGCCATTCGGATCCGGGTTCGCGGTTGAAGCCCTTCGAAAGCTGGACTCCGGCGGCTGGCTTTCGCCGGGTGCCTATGTGTATCTGGAGACGCCCGCAAAGGATGGTGCACCGGCACTGCCTGCGGGCTGGACCCTGCACCGTTCGGGCAAGGCAGCTGCGGTCGGTTATCATCTGGCGCTCAAATGAATCCAAAACGCATCGCTGTCTATCCCGGCACCTTCGATCCCATCACCAATGGTCACGAGGACCTGGTGCGGCGCGCGGCCGGCATATTTGACCGGGTCGTCGTCGGCATCGCCGCGAATCCCTACAAGGCGCCGCTCTTTTCGCTGGATGAGCGGGTCGACCTCGCGCGCCGCGTCGTCGGGGATCTGCCGAATGTCACGGTCATCGGCTACGCGGGCCTGACCGTCGATTTCGCGCGCGAGCAGGGCAGCCAGATCGTGATCCGCGGCCTGCGCGCGGTGTCTGACTTCGAATTCGAGTTCCAGCTTGCCAACATGAGCCGGCATCTGGCACCGGATGTGGACTATGTCTTCCTGACGCCAAAGGAGCAGTTCACCTTCATCTCGTCGACGATGGTGCGCGAGATCGCAATGCTGGGCGGCGACATCTCACACTTCGTGGATCCGATCGTCGTCAAAGCGCTCGCCCGGCGCCGCGCTGAAATGCGGCCGTCGGCCTGAGGATCGCTTCGCCCTAGCGCTGGCAGTGCGGGCACCAGTAAGTGCTGCGCTGGCCCTGCACGTATTGCCGGATCGTCGTCCGGCATTTTCTGCAGGGCTGGCCTGCACGCTCATAGACGAATAGTTTCTGGCGGAAATATCCGGGCCTTCCGGACGGGTCCACGTAATCCCGGAGCGTCGTGCCGCCGACGCCGATCGCTTCGGTCAGCACCTCGCGGATTCTCATGACGAGCATGGCCATGCGTTCGCGGCTGACCTTGCCTGCCGCGAGCCCTGGCCGGATGCCCGCTCGAAACAGCGCTTCGCTCGCATAAATGTTGCCGACGCCGACGACGGCGCGGGAATCCATGATGAAAGCCTTGATCGAGACTCGCCGGCCCCGCGCATGGCGCCACAGGGCATCCCCGTCGAATTCCTGGGACAGGGGCTCGACGGCCAGGTCTTTGAGGAGCCGGTGGCGCAGCGGATCACCCGCCGTGAACAACAAGCAGCCGAATCGGCGCGGATCGTTGAATCGCAGGCAGCGTCCGGAATCGAGCACGAGGTCGAAGTGATCGTGGATGAGCGGCGGCGCCGTCGCATCCATCACGCGCAGGCTGCCGGACATACCGAGGTGCAGTATCGCCGTTCCGGTGTCGGTCGCGATCAGCAGGTACTTTGCGCGCCTGCCCACCGCGCGGATCGTGGATCCGCGCAGCCGGGCGGGCAGGGTGCGCGGTATGGGCCAGCGCAACCGTGCATCGCGCACGATGACCTGCTCAATGCGGTGGCCGACGAGCCAGGGCTCGATGCCCCGGCGCGTCGTCTCGACCTCCGGCAGTTCAGGCATTCGTGCTGGCCCCGCCTTAGGTGCGGGTCATGAAATCCACGCCCAGGCGGCGGAAAATCGACCTACTTGATCTTCGATTCCTTGTAGGCCACATGCTTGCGGACGACCGGATCGTACTTGCTGATCTCCATCTTCTCGGGATGCAAGCGCTTGTTCTTGGTGGTGGTGTAGAAATGGCCGGTTCCGGCCGTTGAGACGAGCTTGATCTTGTCGCGCATGTCAGTTCCTCAGACGTGGGTGCCGGCGGCGCGCAATTCTGCCAGCACGACATCGATGCCCCGCTTCTCGATCGTGCGCAGGCCGCGGGTCGACAGCCGCAGCCGGACCCAGCGACTCTCACTCTCGACCCAGAAACGCTGGGCATGCAAATTCGGCAGGAAACGCCGACGCTTCTTGATATTCGAGTGCGACACCGTGTTGCCGCTCCGGGGTCGCTTGCCGGTGACCTGACAGACTCGGGACATGAGCTGGACTCCGCTGGCTAGGCTACCCGTAAAAGAGCCGCGTATTAGACCAGCCGGGGGCTGCGGCCGTCAAATCAGGCCTTTTTCCGCGAGGGAGGTGCAGTTTCCGTCGCCGATGATCAGGTGATCCAGCAGCCGAATCTCGACCAGTGCCAGGGCATCGCGCAGGCGCGATGCTGGCAGGCGGGAACACTGCCTTGGCGACCGGAGACAAGAGCATCTTCGTTTCCGGGAACAGCACGTTTTCCGCCAGCGGGGTCCAAGGGTCTCGAGGATCCGGAGCTGCATTTGAACATCAGGTGTCGGTGTGCACGCCGCTGCGACAGCGAGCGAACAGACAAGGTGAAGTCGCAGGGAAAGTCTCTTGGCTGCCAGCATTCTGACGGAAAAAAAGGGGGCAGCGAAGCTGCCCCTTTACCTTGCAGGAAGATCTGATCCTAGAAGCGGAATCTCACGCCAAACTGGATCCGATATACCGAGGGTAGCCGGGCAATCGCTGCGTCCGGTGCGATCGTTTCCGGGCTGACCTGCGAGCGCGAGATCGGCGAATAGACATACTGTCCGTCCGCGATCGCAACGTTGGCGAGCGCCACGTTCGACGGTGAGGAGTAGTTCTCTACGCGGCCCCAGTCGTCGTTGAGCAGGTTACCGAAATTCTCGATATCCAGCATCAGTTCCAGCTTCTTGTCACTCCAGAGACTGACTTCCTGGCTGAGTCGCAGGTTGATGATGCTCGTAAAGCCCGTCTCGCAGGCGTTTCGATCGATGATCGAGCCGCGGTGTCCCTTCAGGCAGCTGTTGCCATCGATGAAACCGTTGAGGTTGGCGAGAAAAGCCGCGTCGCCGGTAACGATCGGGTCGGAAATACCGGTTGGCACATAGAACAGTTGCGACCCGGGGTTGTCACCTTCGCTGCCGAAGTCGGCCAGGAATGTGCCACCAAAAGCGGCATTCCCACTGCCAAAGGTATAGGAATAATGGCGTCCCGAGTTCCCCAAATAGACCAGGCTTGCACTGCTGCGATTGTCACCAAACAGATACTTCGACCAGCCGAGAGTCGCGGTTATGCGATCCTCAATTTCGTAGGTCGACGGTGAGAGTTGCATATTGTTGAAGTCAGTCGTCGCATCGAAGGCATAGGATTCGAAGGTTATGAAGCGGTTATAGGACCGAACCTCGTCGGCATCCGTTTTGGTGTAACCCAGGGTGGCATCAAAAAGGCCGGCGGTCGTATCCCAGGACTTGGCGACGTTAAACGTGAATACCGTGCTGTCGCCCTGACTGGTATTTTCCAGAATGTAATCGCCGCCCGGGGTAAAGCTGTAAATATTGCGGCCATCGGGTGCCGTGCCGGTCACAGTGCGCCGGCCCTCCCTGACGTTGAAGGCATCTTTGACATCGGAATAAATGATGTCTGCTGACAGGTGCCAGTCGTTACCCAAGGTGAATGCGGCACCAAGGCTGTACTTCCAGGTACTCAGCGTGTGGAAATCCGGCGAAATCGACTCAACGTCCGAGTCCGGGTTAACTCCGTTGAAAGGTTGCAGGAGTTCAAATGCGATATCTGGGTCCGGCAATGCCGCCGC
>JANPCY010000042.1:0-1988 GCA_031431175.1 Steroidobacteraceae bacterium
CATGCGATGGTCGGCCTGCAAGGCAAAGCCGATGCCGCGCGCCAGCGCATCCACCGCCTCGAAATCGCGAACGCCGCTTTCGGGATCCCGCGCCCGCAGCATCTCGTCGAAAGATGCATTGCTCTCCGAGGTGTACTGCCCCGCGTAGCGGAACGGGCCGTAGATCGCGAGTACGGCGCCGGGTTTCAGGATTGCCGGAAGATTGGCGAAGAAAGCCTCGACTTGACGCCAACTCATGATGTGCATGGTATTCGCAGTAAACACGCCGTCCATGCGCTGCACATCCCAGGGCGGCTGCGTGACGTCGAGCGGAACCGGTGCGCGCAGGTTTTTCGGTCCCTCGTGGACGATGCGCTTGCGCAGGCCCGGCATCTCGTCGGTGCGTTCGCTCGGCTGCCAGACCAGCGAGGGCATTTCAATTGCAAAATGCACCGCATGCTGACCGGTGCCGCTGCCGATCTCGAGGATGCTGGTACATCCCTTGAAAGCCTCGCGCAGGATCTCGAGTATCGGTCCCTTGTTGCGCTCGCAGGCGTCGGAATGCGGAAACATCGGCAGAGTATCGCGCGTCTCAGGAAAGTGCGAGGCCCCAGGCCGAGGCCAGGAGCGCGATCGCCGCGAGACCGGCTGCCCATTGCAGGCCGGTTCTTCCGGGTGGCGGCATCGGGAGCTTCGCGCACAACGCGCCGAGGCCCGTACCGACCGCGAACCCGGCCAGGTGCGCGAGCAGATCGGTGTTCTCGCCGCCGGTGCCAGTGAATGCGAGAAGCGCGATGCCGCCGATCAATGGAGCACTGCGGCGCATCCACGGCGACCAGTTTCTCAGGTGCCGGCGCCAGCCATAGGCGGCGACCAGTCCAAGTGCCGTGAACACAGCCGTGGAAGCGCCGAGCAGTTGGTGATTGGGCGGATGCAACATCGCGTCGACGCCGTAGGCGAGGCCGCCACCCAGCAGGATCAGCAGCCAGGCGAAGCCCGGCCCGAACAGTCGCGCCGCGGGATAGCCAAATAGCGCGCCGAAGGCGAGATTCGACAGCAGATGCGGCAGGTCGGCGTGCAGCGTCAACGCGGTCAACACGCGCCAGGGCTCGCCGCGCTCCAGGAAGCCGGCGTCCAGCACTCCCGCGGCATGCCAGTTGCGCCCGCCCAGGTGCGTGAGCGCGGCCAGCGTGACCGCGATCAGGATGAGCGCATAGCCGTAGACGCCATACAGGGCGTGCGGGTGATTTGGCCAGACCACCGGTGCCGCAGGCGGGCGGCGGTTCTCGCGCAGGTAATGCTGGAGTTCAAATGCCGCGCGGGCGTGATCGGCGGGCAGGACCCAGAGACTTGAGCCTTCTACGGTGGTGCGCCGCTCGTAGGGGATGCCGACGGAGTCCAGCACCAGCGCCCAGTCGGCGCAGGCGGCGGGCGGCAGGTCGCAGGTCAGGGGTATCAGTGGCATGGGAACCGCGATCAAGGCCGGGGTATTTCTAGATGGTGCCGATCGGAAAGGTATCAACTAAAGTAGCGCCTATGTACGCAGAGAAGCGCGAGCAGGCCCCGCAACCGGACGAGCAGCTCGGCCGCTGGATACTCGGCGGGCTGGTGCTGATTGCGATTGCCGCCGGCATCTGGTTCTGGCAGAAGCGGCAGTCGGCCGATGACGTCCCGCCGGTCACCGACGAGGCGATTGCGACCGACGAGTCGCGGATACTCAATCCCATCGACTCCGCGGCGGATGATGGCACGGCCATGTCGGCCGCGGACCGGATTGCAGCGCTGGTCGGCGCGCCGCGCTTTGAATCCCTGTTCATTGCAGATGACATCGTACGGCGCATCGTCGCGACCGTGGACAACCTGCCGCGCCAGAAAGTCGCGATGCGGCTTGCGCCGGCGAAGCCACCGGCGGGCAGCTTCACGACGGCAGGCAGCGAGGACCAACTGGTGCTCGGCGCGGCCAATTTCGAGCGTTACACACCCTGGATCGAGCTGGTCGATTCGCTCGA
>JANPCY010000043.1:0-4511 GCA_031431175.1 Steroidobacteraceae bacterium
CTTCGAGCGGATGATCCGTCTCGGCGAGGACGCGGCCGAGCTTCGGCTGTTCGCCTGCGAACCATGAAGCGTTGCGGCTGGGCCCAGACCCCGCTCGGGATTGCGTACCACGACGCCGAGTGGGGTGTGCCCGTACACGATGACCGCGTGCTGTTCGAGTTCATCACGCTCGAAGGCGCCCAGGCGGGCCTCAGTTGGGAAACTATCCTGAAGAAGCGCGATGCCTATCGCGTGGCATTTGCGGGATTCGATCCGCGGCGCGTGGCTCGCTTCACGCCTACCCGTTGCAGGAAGCTGATGGGCAATGCCGGTATCGTGCGAAACCGGCTCAAAATCGAGAGCACCGTGTCAAATGCCAGGGCCTTCCTCGCGATCCAGCGCGAGTTCGGCACATTTGACACGTTCCTGTGGGACTTCGCCGGGGGCGGGCCGCTGATCAATCGCTGGCGCTCATCGAAACAACTCCCCGCCCGCACCGGCCTTTCCGATGCCCTCAGCAAGGAACTGAAACGCCGGGGGTTCCGGTTCGTCGGCACGACGATCTGCTACGCTTTCATGCAGGCGGTCGGGATAGTGAATGATCACGCGATCGATTGTTTCCGGTACCGGACCTGCGCCAAGGGCTGAGGAGTGATGCTGTTCCTCGATCGCCAGGACCTCATCGCACTGCTGCCGATCGCGGACTGCATCACCGCGGTCGAGCGTGCCTTCGCCAACTTCGCAACAGGTCAATTGCCCTGTGCTCCTGGCCTACTCGGCGCCCACGTGAACGGCGGCGGATTCCACATCAAGACTGCGGCCCTGGGTTCGAGCCCGGGCTACTTCGCCGCGAAGATCAATGCGAACTTTCCGGCTAATCCTGATCGGCACGGGCTGCGACTCGCGATGCAAAGACAATGAAGACTGCCGCCCGCAAGGCAATCGAACGACTGCACCGGCGTGACATGCTCGCCTCCGCCGCCGGCGACTTCACGGCCCTGCGCGCGCTGGTGGATGATGACGCCGTGATGCTCCCGCCGGGCGGCGCACCGCAGCGCGGTATCAAGGAAATCGACGCTGCCTTCGAGCGCACGAATGGCGCGCCGGAAACCCACGAAGTGATCGATTACAAGCTTGAATTCGAGGAAGTGAAGATCTTCGGGAACTACGCCGTGGAATGGGGCGCGATTCGCGGAACTACCCGCGAGATCACGTCCGGCAGGATCGTTAATTCGGAATACCACGTCATGCGGGTTCTCCGACGGCAGCGAAACGGTACCTGGAAAGTGTATCGATCGATCTGGGCACCGCGCGCCGAGTCTTCCGAAAGTTGAACCGGTGCAGCGAAGCATCTCGCATGTCGCCCTGCTCGTCCGTGATTATGACGAGGCCATCCGCTTCTTCTCGCAGGCGCTGCGATTCGTGCTCCTCGAGGATGAGCAACTCGCCGGCGGCAAGCGCTGGGTGTGTGTGTCGCCTTCAGCCGGCGGCGCCGCACTGCTTCTCGCGAAAGCCGCCACGCCCGAACAGGAGCGCGCTGTCGGAAACCAGAGCGGCGGCCGCGTCTTCATGTTCCTGCGCACCGATGATTTCCACGCGGATTTCGAGCACATGAAGGCGCATGGAGTCCGGTTCACCGAGGCACCGCGCCGCGAGCCCTATGGCATTGTCGTCGTGTTCCTCGATCTCTACGGGAACAAGTGGGATCTCATCGGTCCGGCCACGCCGTCATGAAAATGCCAGTGCTGTTCGTCGGTCATGGCAATCCGATGAATGCAATCGAGCCCAACGAGTTCCATCGCAGCTGGCAGGAGCTCGGCCGCAGGCTGCCGAAGCCGAAGGCCATCCTGTGCATCTCCGCCCACTGGGAAACGCGCGGCGTCTACGTCACGGCCACCGGGAAGCCGGAGACCATCCACGACTTCTACGGCTTTCCGAAGGCGCTATTCGATGTGCAATACCCTGTGCAGGGTGACACGCGTCTCGCACATCGAATCAGTGGGCTGATTTCATCGACCAAAGTCAGACTAGATCAAGGACGCGGTCTGGACCACGGCGCCTGGAGCGTGCTGGCCCCGATGTATCCGGCCGCGGATATCCCGGTCGTGCAACTGAGTCTGGACACCAGCCAGCCAGGGAAATTCCATTACGCGCTTGCCCGCGAACTGGCACCGCTGCGGGATGAGGACATCCTGATCCTCGGCAGTGGCAATATGATCCACAACCTGCGCCTGTTCAGCTTTGAAGATTCGCAACCGCTGCCCTGGGCCACTGAATGCGATGCAACACTGCGTCACCGCATCCTGGCCCGGGATCATGATTCGCTGATGGATTACGACACGCTGGGCCCCAATGCGCGCCTCGCGGTACCAACCCCGGAGCACTACTTTCCGCTGCTTTACCCCCTCGCCCTGCAGGAAGAGGCTGAACCAGCAAGCTTTTTCAATAACCGGGTCATCAGCGCGATTTCCATGACTTCCGTGCTGATCGGCGCACCGGCATAAGGGTTAAGATCCGGCTATGGGGAAACCAGCGGCCTCTGGGTCGGCACCTGTGCCCGCAAGGAACACGTCATTATTGAACGCAGCGACACGCTGAAATGGTACCGTTCCTCCGCGGAAGCGCAACGCGGGTTCTGTGCCAACTGCGGTTCGAGCCTGTTCTGGGAAGGCGACGACGAGCCGCTCTGGTCAATCGCCGCCGGCTCACTCGACGAGCCGACGGGCCCCAAGCTTGCCGTGCATTCCTGGACTGCGCAGAGCGCCGATTACTGGAGTTTCGATCCCGGCATTCCCACCAGGCCGGGACCATCGGGCCTGCGAGAACCCTGACTTCGTTTGATCAAGGGGGATCTGTCATGAACAAGATGTTTTTCATCGCCTGGCTCGTGATGTTTGTCGTCTACATGGCCGGAGGTTTCGTGGTGCACGGAATACTGCTGCACGAGGACTACCTCGCGCTGCCGAACCTGTTCCGTTCAGACGAAGAATCGATGCCGTTTTTCCACTGGATGATCATCGCGCACGTGCTGATGGCGGGCGCCTTCACCTGGATCTATGCGCGCGGCGTTGAGAACAGGCCATGGCTCGGTCAGGGCCTGCGATTTGGCCTCGCAGTTGCCCTGCTGTGCGTGGTGCCGATCTACATGATCTATTACGTCGTGCAGCCGATGCCGGGCATGCTGGCCGTCAAGCAGATCGTGTTTGACTGCATCACGACCCTCATCCTTGGCGGCATCGTCGCTTTCCTGTATCGCGGTCAGGGACGAGCCTGAGCCCGCAAGCGCGGCGCGGTAAATGGCTGAAGCGAACTGGATCGACGTCGGCGCCAGCGACGAGCTGGCAGGGAAACCCGTACAGGAACTGCGGGTCGGCACGAAGCGCATTGCACTGACATACAGGGACGGCCAGTTCGGCGCGATCTCCGGCGTCTGTAATCATGTTGGCGGTCCGCTCGGCAATGGCAGGCTCGATGGCGACTACGTGGTGTGCCCATGGCATTACTACAAGTTCCATTGGCGCACCGGTGAGGGCGAACCGGGCTACGAAGCCGATCGGGTTCCGTCTCATGACGTCAAGGTCGAGAACGGCCGAGTGCTGGTCAGCGAAGCCCAGAAGACGAAACGCGGCCGCCTGCCGCATGCGCCGCATGCGTTAGCGCGTGATCCCAAGCGCGAACCGGGACCGATCCGGGTCCTCGGAATTTCCACGACTTCCATGACGGCAGGCCATCCGCGCTACAGCACATCCGAAGACCTGCTCGAGCATGCGCTGGCAGCGGCGCGCGACCGCGCGGACTCCGCGTGCGATATCCAGATGCTCCGTATCCGGGATCTTTCGTTCCGCGCCTGCGAGGGCTTTTATTCGAAGTCGGCGCGCGCCTGCACCTGGCCCTGCTCCATCACTCAAATGGACTCGAAAGACCAGATGGACAAGGTCTACGAGGGCGTCGTGCACTGGGCCGACGTGATCGTGGTCGCCACGCCGATCCGCTGGGGCGGTGCGAGCAGCCTCTACTACAAGATGATCGAGCGCATGAATTGCATCCAGAACCAGGAGACCGTCGCGAACCGGCACCTGATGCGCAACAAGGTCGCCGCATTCATCATCACCGGCGGCCAGGACAACGTGCAGGCCGTGGCCGGGCAACTGCTCGGATTCTTCTCGGAACTCGGCTGCCAGTTCCCGCAGTTCCCTTATGTCGCCCATTCGCGCGGCTGGAGCGCCGAGGACATGGAAAACAACGAGCTGTACGTGCGCAATTCGAAAGTGCTGCACGAAGGCGCTGCGGCACTCGTGCACCGATCCGCGGACATGGCGCGGGTCATGATCGAAAGCACGCTGGGCCAGGGCGCCCTGGTGCGCGGCGGGCGCAAGGGTCACGAGCTGGATACCCGGGCCCAGCTTCCGGGGCTATGATCGCAACGGCGCCGCCAACTACCGACTCATCGGCAGGAGAAATGGTATGGACGCCTCCCACCTCAAAGGTGAAGTGAGCGGGTGAGTTTGCGAAGTCAGTGGACCCTCCGGGCC
>JANPCY010000044.1:0-2627 GCA_031431175.1 Steroidobacteraceae bacterium
CTCCAGGCCTGCCCGCGACCGACAAGAATTGACAACCGTCTACGGTGTTCGGGAAATCAACTCCCGATGTTTGCAGCTCGAGGGGACATGACTTTCCGGGCAGTGATCAGCTAACGCCGCGGAAGCAGCGGACGGCACCCGCGCGCCGCCGAATCCCGGCCTTACACGGTCAGAGGCGAGGAATTGCGCATGAAGGCATCAGTATTTGTCGGCACCAGTATCGATGGCTTCATTGCCCGGCTCAACGGCGATCTCGACTGGCTGCCGCCAGGCGGTGGCGAACCCCACGGCTACGACGAATTCATGGCAAGCGTCGACGCTCTTGTGATCGGTCGAAAAACCTTCGAGACCGTTCTCGGCTTCGGAGAGTGGCCATATGGTGCGAAGCGGGTAGTAGTTCTGAGTAGTCGACCTCTCGACTTCTCGGCGGTGCGCGGAGGCATGGTCGAGCAGATGGGTGGGCCTCCGGCTGAGATTGTGTCGAGGCTTGCCGCCAGTGGTGCCCAACACATCTATGTGGATGGGGGGATCACGATTCAGCATTTTCTGCGCGCCGGGCTTATTGACCGTCTCGTTATCACTCGCGTGCCCGTGCTCATTGGCGACGGTATACCGCTCTTCGGCAGCCTGCCGCGCGATGTCCGGCTTCGTCACGTACTGACGCGGTCCTATCCAAGTGGCTTGGTGCAAAGTGAGTACCTTGTTGCCGTCTGACAACGCACGATGGGAGAAATGAAGTCCAGACCACGTATTCCATCATGGTGATATTGTTTGGCCTGGCGTAGCGGCGGTTGTAGTTGGTCCAGGTGGTGTCGTAATGGCCCTGTCCGCGATCAGTGCTTGGCACATGGCAGCGGCCTCGCTCAGCCTCACGACCGGGGCTGTTCAGCTCATCCGGCCACGCGGCGATCTCCTCCATCGGCGAGTCGGGTACGTCTATTTCGCCGCTATGTCCGTAAACGGAGTATCCGCCCTGCCCATTTACAAATTCAGCGGGGCCTTCAATGTCTTCCACGCACTGGCCCCGTACAGCTTGTTCAACATTACGATGGCTCTCCGCCCCATGCTGGCCCGGTCCAGACCCTACCAGTGGCGCAGCATTCACTACCAGTGGGCCGTCTGGTCCTATGCCGGGCTTTGTGCGGCCACCGTCACTGAGTTTCTCCTTCGAGTCATCGGACTTTCCGGTTGGGTAAGTGCTGCCCTCGGCACGCCGCCGGTGATTCTGCTCGGCGGCCTGCTCATTCGCCGGTTTGCGCCACGGCTCCGGGCCCCGGCCGCCGCATCGGTCGTGTGATCTCAGGCAATGGATTGATGGACGAACATCCCCCACTGTCATTCCGCAAGGCCCTGCATTCCGAGGCGGAGTCGATCGTCGCGTTGGTGAATTCCGCCTATCGCGGCGAATCGAGCAAGCAGGGCTGGACGACCGAGACCGACCTGCTCGATGGCACTCGAACCAACAAGGCAGACATCGAAGGCCTGATCACCCAGGAAACATCCATGATCCTCCTGTGCGTCGAAGGCACCGAAATCATCGGATCCGCACATTTGGAACTCCTCGGCGCGGAGTGCCAGCTCGGCATGCTGGTCGTCAGACCGGGGTTGCAGAGCCGGGGTATCGGGAAGCAGCTTATGCAGGCAGCAGAGGCGGCGGCCAGGGAACGCTGGCGTGTCAGGAGCATCACAATGACAGTCATTTCAGTTCGGCACGAGCTGATAGCATTCTACGAGCGCCGTGGCTATCGACGGACCGGCCGGAAAAAGCCGTTCGTGGCCGACGATACCCATGGATTCCCGAAATCACAGCCGATCGAATTTGAAGTATTGGAGAAGGATCTTTCATGAGCGCCATTTCGACAAGGCGGGCAACGATCGACGATCTTGATGCCATCACGCCGCTCTTCGATGCCTACCGCCAGTTCTACAAACAGGCCCCGGACTTGCCGCTCGCACGGCGTTTCGTACAGGAGCGCCTGCAGCGCAATGAGTCCGTCGTGTTCGTTGCCGAAACTAAGGCCACGAAAATCGCCGGATTCTGCCAGTTATACCCGACGTTTTGCTCGGTCAGGGCGGCACACACTTACGTGCTGTACGACCTGTTCGTAAGTCCTGAGGCCCGTGGTACCGGAGCCGGCAGGGCACTCGTGCTCACCGCCGAAGCACATGCGGCAAAGGCAGGCGCGGCGCGGATGGAGCTATCAACTGCTAGAGACAATACCGTCGCACAGTCGCTTTACGAGTCACTCGACTGGATACGCGACGAGGCCTTTTTTGTATACGGCAAGTCATTCGTATAGCCACGTGCTGCAACTCCGCCCCAGTTGCGAATGTTGCGGCAAGCACCTCCCAGGCGATTCGGGCGACGCATTCATCTGCTCATTCGAGTGCACTTTCTGCCGCGCCTGCACCGTGGATGTGTTGCAGGGCCGCTGCCCGAATTGCGGCGGCGAGTTGTTACAAAGACCCGGTCGATCGCGGGAAAAACTGGCACAGCATCCCGCCTCAACCGAGCGGGTGGTCAAGGAGCATGGTTGCACTCGACCTTCTGCGGCACATGACGCACGTTAACGATCGCTGTCGCGCCTTTCGCCAGCTGCACGAGTCCGGCTGCTTCGTGATGCCCA
>JANPCY010000045.1:0-2777 GCA_031431175.1 Steroidobacteraceae bacterium
AGCGCAATCGATTTCACGCCCGGCGACCTGCTGGGAAGCGTGTCGGGTGCCCTGGGCTTGCGCAAGTATCTGAAGCGCCTGGGCCACAAGTTGGTGGTCACGTCGGACAAGGACCGGCCAGATTCGGTACTCGACAGGGAACTGATCGATGCTGAAATCGTCATCTCGCAGCCATTCTGGCCTGCCTACCTCACTGCCGCGCGGATCGCCAAGGCACCGAAGCTCAAGCTCGCCATCACGGCCGGCATCGGCTCGGATCATGTGGACCTGCAGGCGGCGATCGACCGTCGCATCACCGTGGCCGAAGTCACCTACTGCAACAGCATCAGCGTGTCCGAGCACGTCGTAATGATGATCCTGGGTCTGGTGCGTAACTACATCCCGTCCTGGCAATGGGTGGTCAAGGGTGGTTGGAACATCGCCGATTGCGTCGCGCGCTCTTATGACGTCGAAGGCATGCACGTCGGCACGGTCGCGGCGGGCCGCATCGGCCTTGCGGTACTGCGCCGGCTGAAGCCATTCGACATGCACTTGCATTACACGGACCGGCACCGCCTGCCGGAGGGCGTCGAGAAGGAGCTGAACCTGACATTTCATCCCGATGTTGAATCGATGGTCCGCGTCTGCGACATCGTGACCATCAACTGCCCCCTGCACCCGGAGACCGAAAACCTTTTCAACGCTCGCATGATCGGAAAGATGAAGCGCGGCGCCTACCTCGTGAACACGGCGCGCGGCAAGATCTGCGATCCCAAGGCGATCGCGCGCGCATTGGAGAAAGGCCAGCTCGCCGGCTATGCGGGTGATGTGTGGTTTCCACAACCGGCACCGAAGAATCACCCCTGGCGCAGCATGCCGCACCATGGTATGACGCCGCACATCTCCGGTTCCTCGCTGTCTGCGCAGACTCGCTACGCAGCCGGCACGCGGGAAATCCTCGAGTGCTGGTTTACCGGCAGGCCGATCCGCAACGAGTACCTGATCGTGGACGGCGGCAAGCTGGCCGGAGCCGGGGCGCATTCCTACAGCGCCGGCAACACGACCGGCGGCTCCGAGGCAGCGGCGCGCTTCAAGACGGCTGCGAAGGGCGGCAAAAAGAGCAAATCGAAGCGGAAGTGAGGCGAGCGCCTGCGCTCGCCTCACTGCAGTTCGCGCATGAGCGGTGTCGAGACATGCGACTGTGGCAGACTCTTGTCCTGATGAATAAGTCCGAGCTGCTGAATCAATTGCGCATCGATCGGGGGGCGAACGAGGAAGGTTCGCCGCTGCAAATCCGAATATGGATCGGCCTCGCAAGTGTGTTGCTGCTGGCAGGGGTGGCACTGGCCTGGTTTTTTGGCCGCGGGGAAGCGACGCAGGTAACGGTCGTAACTGCGCATGCGCTGCCGTCCGGCGGTAGCAGCGCATCGGTACTCGATGCGACGGGCTATGTGACTGCGCGCCGGCAGGCTACCGTATCGGCCAAGATCACGGGCAAGGTCCGCACACTGCTGATCGAGGAAGGCCAGCGCGTCGCCGAGGGCGAGGTGCTGGCCACGCTCGACGACGCAGAGGCCCGTGCGGAAGTCGCTTTGCGCCTGGCGCAGGTTGAAGCAGCACGCGCCGGGCTTGCCGAGATTCACAGCGCGCTGGCCAACGCCGAGCGCGAATTCGAGCGGCAACGCGAACTGGAAGCACAGAAATTGATCAGCGTGTCAGTGCTGGATGCGACACGCACGCAGGCCGAGGCTCTGCGCGCGCGCCTCGCCAGCCGGCAAAGTGAAGTGAAGGTGACTGAGGAAGCGCTGCACGGGGCGCGGGTCCAGCTCGACAACACGATCGTGCGGGCGCCGTTCGCAGGAGTCGTCACGGTCAAGGCAGCGCAGCCCGGCGAGATGATTTCACCGATTTCCGCGGGGGGCGGCTCGATCCGCACCGGCATCGGCACGATTGTCGACATGGATTCACTGGAAATCCAGGTCGACGTCAGCGAGGCTTACATCAACCGCGTGCAGGCGGGGCAGCCGGTTGAGGCGGTGCTGAACGCCTACCCGGAATGGCGGATTCCGGCCGAGGTCATAGCGATCGTGCCAACGGCCGACCGCTCCAAGGCGACGGTCAAGGTGCGTATCGCGCTTGGTACGAAGGATTCCCGGATCGTGCCGGAGATGGGCGTGCGGGTTGCCTTCCTCGAGGAGCACCCCGGGGCAGCGGGGATTGCGGCGGCGGCGCCTGTCGGTGGAGCGCTGGTGCCACAGGCGGCCATTCGTCAGGACGCGGGTGAGGATGTCATTTACGTGGTGAACGATGGCAAGGCGCAACGGCGCGTAGTCGCGCCAGGCGGCCTGCGTGGGGACGAGCGACAGGTGCAGTCCGGGGTATCTGCAGGCGAATCCGTGATCGTCGATGCGCCGGCAACCCTGAAGGACGGCGACGCGGTGGAGACCAGGGGTGAGGCGCAGCAATGAGTGAAACGATGGTGCGGGTCAGCGACGTGCACAAGTCCTATGTGCGCGGCAAGCAGAAGGTTGAAGTACTGCACGGCCTTTCGCTTGCGATAGCCAAGGGCGATTTCGTTGCGCTGATGGGACCCTCCGGTTCAGGCAAGACCACGCTCCTGAACCTGATCGGTGGGCTGGATCGGCCCACGTTGGGAGAAATCCTGGTCGGCGGCCAGCGCATTGACCAGCTTTCCGGTGGCGCGCTTGGCAGGTGGCGCGCGCGTAATGTGGGGTTGGTGTTACAGTTATAACACCAGATTCCCCTACTCACTGCTGAGCGCAATTTAGAACAACCGC
>JANPCY010000046.1:0-1785 GCA_031431175.1 Steroidobacteraceae bacterium
AGCGGCTGAAGTCGATCAGTTTGGGCGGCGACGCGCGAGGTACAACACGCGGCCGTTCGAAAGCTCCCGAGTGCGCTCAATCTGAAACAGGCGATTGAGTGCTGCCTCGAAGCCAGGCCGCTCGCAATCCCGGTACAAGGACTCGCGCCCACGGGCGATCGCAGCGAACATGGGATCTTTGACCGGCACGTACTCCACCAGCAGATGTCGCCGCGTGAGACCGGCGACCGCCTCGAACTGCTCGGCGAGCGGCACGCCCTCGGTCACCCGCAGGTGATGAACCACGGCGAGCATCAGGACCAGGTCGAAACGGCCCGCCGCGCGCTCCAACCACGCGTCCGTTTCCTGATTGCGCCAGCCGAGAGCCGGCGTCGACCGGCCAAAATTCCCGACCAGTGGCAAGATCCGCAAATTCGCCTCCCGCGCACCGCGGAAGATCGCCGCAACCGAGCGTTCGTCGATGTCCAGCGCGACAACGTCGGCGCTGCGCGCCGCAATTTCGCTGAACTCACCAGTGTTGGCGCCGATATCGAGTGCCGTGCGCGGCCTCGCCACCTCGACGACTTCGGAGACGAAGGCTCTCTTGGCCGCGAGATCCGCGTCGCCGTAATGCTGACGCGTCGCCGTATAGGCCTGCCAGTGAGAACCGCGCGCTGTGAGTCGCGCCGTCCAGCGCCGCAATTCCCGCGCAAGCCCGGCATGGGCGCGGTGAAGTATGAACTGCGCCTGCCTGTCGCCTCCCGTCTTCTGCATCGTCCGGCTACCGGCGCCCGCCGCCGCCCGCGCGGCAAGCGCCGCGGGCAGCGCGACACTTCGCCACAGCCTCGGCTTCAGCCAGCGGCGCGCGCCCAGGATGCGCGCGAGGGATTCGTGCGAAAGGCCCGCGACGGAATTCGAAACGGTCCAGGCGATCGGTAACCCCGCCTCAACCGAGGCAACGAGTGGCAGCAAAAATGTCGTCTCGAACTGGTGGCGTGCGATCCACAGACAGTTACCCGATTCGCGAGCGACGATTGAAGGCAGGTCCACGAATACGGGTTGCGTGCCGCGAAAAAGCACGTTGGCCGGCGTCGCATCCTTGATCTGCATGCCGGCAGGCAACAATTCGCGCGCGAGGTCAAGCGTAAGCTCGCCGGCAGCCGAGAGCATTTCCGGCGCCCATTCGCATGGGTGGCTGATGAACGGGATGCGCTCGTGCTCGAAACATTCGCCGTCGAATGCGGCGAGCTCGCTGGGCAACAAGTCCGTGGATAGGGGCGTCGTGCGCACCAGCCGACCGTCGCCCATCCAGCGCCGGGTGACGGGATGGGCAAGCGTGGTTTTGAACGCCTCAACCGCGTGGCTGCGGACGGCTCGAATCAGCCGTCCTTCATGCTCGACCAGGAATGCGTCCGGATCTCGAAACGATCGCGGGCTGCCGTCTTTTCTGCTCACCGCACGCGATCGTCAGTCGGTGACTCCGGATCCGGCTCGACGGATGGCTCGGGAACCGGTTCGGCAGAAGTGGCAGTTCGACGCGAGAAAAGTGCTTTCAGTCTGTTTCGGATTTCTCCGAAATAGAAGATCCCGGCCGCGACCGAGGCACCGAATAACTGGAGCAGCATCGAGCCGGTGCCGGGATCGATGTAGGCCTGCGCCGCGGGGATGGTCGACAGCGTCAGCGCCAGCACGCCACCAAGGAACCGTGCCGTTCCTGCCAGTGGCGAAATTTCCGGATTACGAGACACGATGCGCCCCTTCCAGCTGACCGCATCACATTTAATCAAATTCGGGACCCTGCGTCAG
>JANPCY010000047.1:0-9153 GCA_031431175.1 Steroidobacteraceae bacterium
GGTCGCGATGAAATCCTTGCGCGGCATACCGGCCTGGCGCACGCAGACCGTCATGATCTCGCGCTCGAGGCGGCGCACCTCGTCCACGTGGCTGCGCAGATTCGCGACCAGCGCATCGAACATGCGTGGCGCGAGCTTCAGTTCCATGAACTGGCCGGCGAGTTTCTTGCGGGCGCGGACGACCTTTGGTTCCTTGGCACCCCGTGCCGTCGTCAGGCCCTTGGCAATCTGATTGTGCAGGCGCGCAATTGCACCAAAGCGCTTCGCGGTTTCTTCCGGGTCCGGTCCGGTATCGACGGCTTCTTCGTCTTCCTCGGAGTCCTCGTCCTTTTCCTCGTCATCGAGCTTGGGCTCTTCCTTCTTGATGACGGCCTTCGGATTGTGCGGCTGCGCTATTTCGTCCGGCGCATTCGGATCGAGGAAACCGACGATGATGTCGGTCAGGCGGCCCTGGCCGCCCTTCAGCGGCTCGTAGGCGGCGAGCAGGAAGTCGTAGGTCGGCGGATAGTAGGCGAGCGCAGAGCGCACCTGGTCGAGGCCTTCCTCGATGCGCTTGGCAATGCGGATCTCGCCCTCGCGCGTCAGCAGCTCGACGGTTCCCATCTCGCGCATGTACATGCGCACCGGATCGGTCGTGCGGCCGAATTCCGAGTCGGCGATCGCGAGCGCCGCGGCGGCCTCTTCGACGGCTTCCTCATCGGGAGCGGAGGCGTCGGTCAGCAGCAGGGCCTCGGCGTCCGGTGCCTTCTCGTACACCGTGATGCCCATGTCGTTGATCGTGTTGACGATGTCTTCGATCTGCTCCGGATCGACGATCTCGGGTGGCAGGTGATCGTTGACTTCGGCGTAGGTCAGGTAGCCCTGTTCCTTGCCGCGCGCAATCAGCAGCTTGAGCTGCGATTGGCGATCTTCCGGAATGATCGGGAGTTTTTTCTCGCTCAAAATGGGGTCACCTGAATATCGGGCGGGCAAAAAGAGCCGCGCATTATACAGCCGGGGCGGCTCGCCGTCTTCGCAAGCCTGCCGCGGCTCAGCTCCCGGCCGGCCGCCCTCGCTTACTCAGAAGTCCTTGAAATTCCTCCTGTTCCTCGCTGCTGAGCTTGCGCTCGCGCGCAAGCGCGATCAGGTCGTCCAGGCGCTTGTCGGGTCCGAATTCCGCGGTCAGGCGCTTGAGCGCCATGACCAGATCGCGTCCGGCCGCCCGTCCGTCGCGCACCAGCGATTCTTCGGCGGCGAGTTCGGCGAGTCGCGCGCCTTCGGGGCGCTCTCGCCAGCGTTCGATGATTTGCGCGGTACTGAGTTCCGGCGCGGCCTTCGCCATCTCCAGCAACTCGAGCAGCACGGCGAAACCCTTGTGGTCGCCCTGCAGGAATGCCGGCGGCTCGGCGACTGCGCTGGCCGCCGATGGATGGTGCAGCAGCAGCAGGATGGCCTGGGTCAGCAACGGATGCCGCCCGGCGGAGATTGGGGTCCTGCGCCCGGCCGCCAGCCTGCCGGCGCGAGGTTTCTCCGGCTTTGCCTTCAGGAGTTCGGCAAGACGGCCTGCCGGCATGCGGACTTCCTGGGCAAGGCGCTCGAGCAGCAACTCGTGATAGACACCCGCTGGCACGCGCGCAAGCAAAGGCCGCGCGAGTTCCGCCAGCCGCGCACGGCCGTCGACATTCGCGAGGTCGGTCTGCGCGGCGAGCTGTGTCACGAGAAATTCTGACAGTGGCTGCGCCGTGGCGAGACGCGCCTCGAAGGCCTCGGCGCCTTCTTCTCCGACCAGCGTGTCCGGGTCGTGGCCTTCGGGCAGGAACAGGAAGCGCAGCTGCCGGCCGTCGCGCGCATGCTCGAGTGCGTTCTCGAGCGCCCGCCAGGCGGCAGCGCGGCCCGCGCGATCGCCGTCAAAACAGAACACCAGTTCGCTGGTCACGCGGAACAGGCGGTTCAAGTGCTCGGTGGTCGTTGCGGTGCCGAGTGTCGCGACCGAATAGGCGATGCCTGCCTGTGCGAGGCGCGCGACGTCGACATAGCCCTCGACCACCAGCAGCCGCTCGATCTTGCGCAACGCCTGGCGCGCCTCATAGAGGCCATAGAGTTCGCGCCCCTTGTGAAAGAGTGCTGTCTCGGGGGAGTTCAGATACTTTGGCTCGCCCTCATCGATGATCCGGCCGCCGAAAGCGATCACGCGTCCACGCGCCTCGCGGATCGGGAACATCACGCGATCGCGGAACCGGTCGTAGAAGCCCGATTCCCCCTTGCCGCTGCGTTCGATAACAAGGCCGGCATCTGCGAGCAGGCGCTCGCGCTCTGCGCTACCACCAAAATGCTTCAGTACCGCATCCCAGGCATCTGGCGCATAGCCGATCGCAAACTTCACGCAGGTTTCAGGCGTGATGTCGCGACCCGCGAGGTATTTCTTGGCGCGCGCGGCCTCGCGCAGGGAATCGCGATAGAACTGCGAGACCTGCGCCAGCAGTTCGTAAAGTTCGTCGCCGGGCCGCGCCCGCGCGCCGCGCCCGTCGTCCTCGCGTGGTACTTCGAGCCCAAGCCGTGAGGCGAGTTCGTCCACCGCGTCCGGGAATGGCAGCTTGTCGTGCTCCATCAGGAAGCCGAGCGCCGTGCCATGCGCGCCGCAGCCGAAGCAGTGATAAAACTGCTTATCCGGGCTGACCCAGAATGACGGTGTCTTTTCGGCGTGAAACGGGCAGCAGGCCTTCCACTCGCGGCCAGCGCGCTTCAATTGCACGCGGCCTCCAACCAGTTCGACGATGTCGGTGCGGGCGATCAGTTCGTCGATGAAGGACTGTGGGATACGGCCGGCCATGCGACAAGATACCGCAGTTCGCGGCGCCTGCCGGCGCTCAGGCCGGTAGCGGCTTGCCCGCGCGCCAGCCCGAGGTGGAAAGGCGCTGGAGCAGGGCGAGGGCTTCACTACGAGCGGCGCGCGCGTGCACGGGAAGCGCCAGTACATCGCCCGGGCGCGCCCATGAAAGGGCCGCGCGTACCGCGGAGATTTCATCCGGCTGTTCCTGGATCGTCGTCTCCGGCAGCCCGGCGCGCGCGAGCGCCTGGCGCAGGAGGGCTGGCACTTCGCCCGCACCGCGCCCGCGCAGGTGGCTGGCAATTTCCTTGATGATGACGACATCCGGCTGCGCCGCTGCCGCGACCATCGCGAGATGCTTCAAGTCGGCGTCCGTGCGGTTACCCGCCTGGCCAAGCAGCAGCGCCATCCGCCCTTGACGCAGCCGGCCGGCAAGTTCGAGCAGGTTCGCAAGTGCAGCCGGGTTGTGCGCGAAATCCACGACGAGTTGCAGGCCGCCGAGTTCGTAGCGCATCAGCCGGCCCGGATTGTCCAGCGGATCGGCGCCGAATCGCGCGAACACAGCAGCAATCGTCGCGGGCTTGATACCGAGCGTGACTGCAGCAAGCGCCGCGGCCGCGAGATTTGCAATATTGAAGAGCGCAAAGCCATCGGCGGCGAGTGGCAGCGTCGCGATTGCGCCAAGCTCGTGCTCGTGCGCGCCGGCCGCGAGCAGTAGCCGTCCACCCGCCACGCCACAGGTGGTACCGCCCGCGCGACGGTACGCAACGAGGCGCTCGTGATTCGCATCCTGCGCAAACCAGGCGAGCGTCTTTCCGGCGGCTGGCGATCTCGCGGCGAGTAAAGCGTCGTCGGCATTGACGATCAGGCAGCCGTTGCCATCGAGCGCGCGCGCGACGGTCAGCTTCACGTCGGTCAGTGTTTCGAGATCATGCACGCCGTATTCCCCGAAGTGATCCGCGCTCACACCGGTGATGACGGCGGCGTCGGCGTGTTCGACGGCGAGTCCACGGCGCAGCAGGCCGCCGCGCGCGGTCTCGAGGATTGCAGCCTGAACGCGCATGTCGCGCAGCACCGTGCGCGCGCCATCCGGTCCGGAGTAATCGCCAGTCCTGATGGGGACGCCATCGACATAGAGCCCGTCGGTGCAGCTGTGACCGGTCGTCCACCCCTCGGCCTGCGCGCAGGCGGCGATCAGGCGCACCACCGTCGTCTTGCCATTGGTGCCGGTCACGAGCGCGACCGGTATCGCGCGCAAGTGTGGCCAAGGGACATCCGCGACGTCCGGCAGGCCGGCTAGCGGCCAGGTGCCACCGCCGAAGCCCGCACCCATGGTCAGGAATTCGTCATCCAGCAGGCAAGGGAGCCCACGGCCTTGCGCGGCATCGAGCAGCGCCCGTAAGCGGGGATTCGCTTCGCCGGCCGCACGTGCCGCGAGCCTCTCGAGCGCAGCGGCCTCCTCGAGGCCGGGCGGCACCAAAGCATCGGGCTGTTCGAAGGCGAGTGCCGCAAGCAATTCCGCCGCGCGTGACGGATTGCGTTCGAGCAGTGCGGCGGCAATTGCCCATTCGTTGAGTTCGGTCGCCGTGATCAGCTGGTCGGCCGGCGCCGCGAGCGCAAGCGAAGCGCCCGAGGCATGTGGAATCGCGACGACCGCTGCGTCAGGCCAGCCGAGATTTATTTTCGCGCGCTGCACGCGTGTCTTCCAGGCCTCGAGGATGGCTGAATCGGTATCCGCCGCGGCGGATTCGAGCACGGCGCCGGGGCCGTCGAAAAACCGGTTGTGGCCGGTGAGTCGCCGGGAATCGGTGAATGGCAGTGCCGGTGCCTCGATCAGTCGGATGCCTCGGGCGCGTATCGGATGCCGCGTTCATCGCGGATCAGACCGTCGAGTGCCAGTGGCGCGAGACTTTCTGGAACCTGCTCGGTGACCGGCGACGAAACGACGGATTCCGGCACGCGCGCCGCGGCCGGAGCGGGTGTTCCTTCGGGCCGGAAGCGGATGATCTGTTTCCAGGACCGTACCAGCGCATCGGAGAAAATCAGCAGCAGGTCGCCGGCCCGGCCCATGCGTAACGCCGCGTCGATCGCTTCCTGTTCATCCGGTATCACGGAGATCGCGGATTCCTTGACGCCAGCGGCAATCAACGCCGCCGCTTGGATGCGCGGCACCTCGTCACTCGCGCGGTCGCGCAGATTATCGTCGCGGCGGCAGATGTAATGATCGAAGCGGCCGGCGACCGCCTGAGCGATCGCGCGCAGGTCCTCGTCACGCCGGTCGCCCGGTCCCGCGAGCACGACGATGCGCCGTCCGGTGACATCGAGGCGGCTGGCGAGGTCGGCGAGCATGGACACTGCGTGTGCATTGTGGCCGTAGTCGAACAGCACCTTGAACGGGTGCTCGTTGAAGATGTTCATGCGCCCGGGCGCCTGGTAGAAAGTCGTGTCGAAAGTGCGCAGGCCCTGGCGGATCGCATCGAGCTTGACGCCGAGTGAGAAGGCCATCGATGCAGCGAACATCGCATTCTGCACGTTGTGCGTCGCGCGCCCCTCGAGTGTTGCCGGGATCAGGTGGGTCCAGACCAGTGGAATATGGCCGCCGCGATCGTAAAGCGTGATCATCTGGCCATTGACGCCGGCTTCGAGCGCGCAGGCCCGGCCGCCCGCGCGGATGTGCTCGCGCACCAGTGCATGCTGCGGATTCAGCGTCACATAGCAGATGTATTCCGCGTCGGTGTGCGCCGACATCCTGAGCACCAGCGGGTCGTCGGCATTCAGCACGGCGCAACCGGTCGCGACTTCGACGACCACGCGCTTGATCTCGGCGAGCTGCTCCAGCGTGTCGATGCCCTTGAGGCCGAGGTGATCTGCCTGCACGTTTAGCACGGCGCCGACATCGACGCTCGGCACGCCCATCCCTGCACGTAACAAGCCGCCGCGCGCGGTTTCGAGAACTGCAGCGTCGATGTGCGGATCGGACAGCACCATGCGTGCCGACACCGGGCCCGTCATGTCGCCGGGCACCGTGCGCTGGCCGTCGATGTAGACGCCGTCGGTGGTCGTCAGGCCCGGTGTGTAGCCGGCCATCTTCAATATGTGCGCCAGCATGCGCGCGGTCGTGGTCTTGCCGTTGGTGCCGGTGATCGCCGCGATCGGCACGCGCGAAGGCGCACCCTGCGGGAACAACAGGTCGATGACAGGCCCAGCGACATCGCGCGGCGTGCCCTCGGAGGGCGCGACATGCATGCGGAATCCGGGCGCCGCATTGACCTCGCAGATACCGCCGCCGATCTCGCGATAGGACAGCGTGATGTCCTTGGACAGGAAGTCCACGCCGCCGACGTCGAGGCCAATGGCGCGGATCGCGCGCACCGCCATGTCGCGGTTGTCGGGATGGATCACGTCTGTCACGTCGGTTGCCGTTCCGCCGGTCGAAAGATTCGCGGTCGAGCGCAGGTAGACCTTCTGTCCGGCTGCGGGAACCGAGTCCGCTGTGAGTCCGGCACGCGCAAGCATTGCCTGTGCCTGCGCATCGAGCTCGAGGCGCGTCAGGACCTTTTCATGGCCGACACCGCGGCGCGGATCCTGATTGACGATTTCGATGAGCCCGGTGACCTTGTGCGTGCCGTCACCGACCACGTGACCGGGCGTGCGCCGCGTGGCCGCGACCAATTCGCCGTTCACGACCAGCAACCGGTGGTCGTCGCCCTCGAGGTAGGTCTCGACGATCACCGAACGGGAATGCTCGCGGGCAGCCAGAAAGCCGCGCGTGACCTCTTCACCATTCATGAGCCGGATCGAGATGCCGCGGCCGTGATTCCCGTTGTAGGGTTTCGTGACGACCGGGAAGCCGAGCCGGTTCGCCGCGCGTTCCGCCTCGCGTTCGGACTGCACCAGTTCCTGGCGCGGCACCGGCAGACCCAATGAGCCGAGGATGCGGTTGGTTTCTTCCTTGTCGCTCGCGAGCTCGACTGCGATATGCGGCGTGCGGCCGGTGACCGTCGCCTGCAGGCGCTGCTGGTACCGGCCATGGCCGAGCTGGATCAGCGACTGGTCATTGAGCCGGAGCCACGGAATGCCGCGTTTCTCGGCAGCCTGCACCAAGGATGCGGTCGAGGGCCCGAGCGCGCGTCGCTGTGCAAAACGGATGTATTCATCGCGCGCGAGCGGCCAGCTCCAGCCGGCGGGCACCGTGTCCGCCGGCTGGATCGCGTCCGGCAGCAGCGAGCACAGCAGCCTGAGCGCCAGCTCGCCGGCGGCGATGCCTTCCTCGCGCTCGGCGTATTCATAGACAACTGAGTAGGGCCCCGGCAGGTCGAGACTCCGGGTCTTGCCGAAGCTGACGTCTTCGCCCGCGACATTCTGCAATTCGAGCGCGACATGCTCGAGCACATGGCCGAGCCAGGTGCCGTCGTCTTCGTTCATCCGGCGGATGAAACCGCCCGGTACCTGGTGGGAACAGCCGTGCTCGGCAAGGCCCGGCAGCGCCTCGATGAGGCCATTCACGAAGGCGTGGCCTAGCCGGCCGGTCGGCCAGGCCTCGAGTTGCCCGAGATCGAGTTCGAGCCGGATGACCGGGAAGCGCGCGAAATGCGATGGCCCGACGTAGACAGAACGGTCGAGTATGCGCATCGCTAGAGACTGCCGATTGAGGCGACCCTTGTGTGCAGGTTGAAGGTCGCGCCCGCGGCCAGCAAATGCACGACGAGGCCGAGGATGCAGATCGGCTGTCCCTCGGCGGCGCTGTCGACCGACGAGAATGTGATTTTCGAAGCGTCCACGACCGTCACGCCGCCGCTGCCCTCGACCTCGAGTGTCTCGTCGGGTCCGATGAACGCGGCGGTGTCTTCGTCGAGGCCGATGCCGACCGAGAATGGATTGTAGGCGAGCGCCGTGATCAGCCGACCCAGGCGGTCGCGCTGGCGGAAATGCTGGTCGATGATGAAGCGGTTGGTGAGCCCGAGGCCGGGCGCGAGCCGCACGCTGCCGGCGATCGCCGACGAACCATCGTCACCAAAGGCGATCATGTGCTCGGACAGGATGCTGGCGCCCGCGCTGGTGCCGCCGACGGTCACACCGCGGGCATTCTGCGCGCGGATCAGCCTGGCAACCGGCGTGCCGCCCAGCAGCGTCGTCAGTCGCAGTTGATTGCCACCCGTGAAGAAAATACCGGTCGCTTCGCCCAGGCGTTCGAGCCGGCCCGCTTCATGGCAATCGCGCCGCGTGTCGAAATCCATCACGGCGACATGCCGCGCGCCGAGGTCCCGGAACAACTGTTCGTAGCGCGGGCCGGTCTCGTGCGCGCGGCTCGCGGTCGGGATCACGACGATGTCGGCATCCGCACCACCCGAGACACGCACGAAGCGTTCGAGGATGCGTGGGTCGTTTTCCTTGTTCTCGGCGCCACCGATCGGCACGATGAAGCCGCGTGTCTCGCCTTCGGGAACCCTGCTGGGACTCATAAGATCAGCCGCCGAGCGCGGTCTTGATGCGCGCCGACAGCGCGCCGATGTCGGTGCGGCCCTGGACCTTCGGTTTCAGCCAGCCCATGACCTTGCCCATCTCCTTCATGGAGGCGGCGCCGGTGGCGGCGATGGCGTCACGGATCAGTGCCTCGAGCTCGGCGTCGCCGAGCTGTGCGGGCAGGTATTGCATCAGCCAGGCGATCTCGGCCGATTCCTTCGCGACCAGGTCGGCGCGATGGCCGGCCTCGAACTGCACGACCGACTCGCGACGCTGCTTGATCATCTTGTCGATGACGGCCAGCACCTGCGCGTCATCGAGCGTGATCCGCTCGTCCACTTCGCGTTGCTGGATGCCCGCCTGCAGCATGCGGATGCACGAGAGGCGATCCTTCTCGCCCGAGCGCATCGCAGTCTTCATGTCTTCGGTGATGCGGGCCTTGAGGGTCATCCCGGGATCAGCGAGTGGCGGTGCGGCTGCCGCCGTCGCGCGTGGAGCGCTTCAGGTGCCGCTTGATCGCCGCAGCCTTCTTGCGTTTCCGTTCCTGGGTGGGCTTCTCGTAGAATTCCCGACGACGCAGTTCAGTCAGCACGCCGGCCTTTTCGCAGGCGCGCTTGAAACGGCGCAACGCGGCGTCGAAATACTCGTTCTCGCGGATACGGACACTCGGCATTCAAACCTCGTCAGACTGGCGACCCCCCGGAGTTGCCCCGGGGAAAGGGCCCGGAATTGTAGTGATGTACCCTTGGAAAATCAAAAGACTAGGTTCCGCATGAAAGTCCTCGGAATTGAAACATCCTGCGACGAGACCGCGGTCGCCGTGTACGACGGTAAGCGCGGTCTTATGGCCAATCGCGTCTGGAGCCAGATCGAGCTGCACCGGC
>JANPCY010000048.1:0-2330 GCA_031431175.1 Steroidobacteraceae bacterium
ACGATCCGCAGTGACCTGGCCGCGCTCGACGAGATCGGCGCCCTCGTCCGCATCCACGGCGGTGCCTTGCCGAGACGCGACAACGACGAGTTGCCGATTGACTTCAAGCAGGGCCTGCATCGCGCGGAAAAGATCCGGATCGCGGCGGCGGCCGTCGAGCTCATCCGCGATGGCGAAACGATCATTCTCGATTCCGGCACGACGACTGCCGAGATTGCGAAACAGATGCGCGGCTTGAAGCTCCAGTCCATCAACGTTATCACGAACGCATTGAATGTCGCCGTGCTGCTCGCAAGCGCGACATTCGTCAACCTGGTGATTCCGGGCGGAGTGCTGCGCCGCAGGTCCTGGTCGCTGTCCGGGCCGCTGGCCGAACATGCCATACGCGACCTGCAGGCGGACATACTGTTTCTGGGCGTTGACAGCCTCGATCCCGAGGTCGGACTCATGACGCCGCACGTCCTGGAAGCGCAGCTCAATGCCCAGATGATCCGGATTGCACGCAAGGTCGTCGCGGTGACCGACTCGTCGAAACTCCTGCGACGCAACCTGTCGGTGATCGCGCCGGTGGAGCAGGTCGACCTGCTGATCACGGATCGCAACGCCGATGCGCAATGCATCAAGGCGATCCGCGCGTGCGGTGTCGAAGTCAGGCTAGTCTAACCGGCGCAAAAAGAAAAAGCCCCCGACCTCCGTCGCGGGCTTTGATTGGATCCTGGCAGTGACCTACTCTCACATGGCCTACGGCCACACTACCATCGGCGCAGAGCCTTCAGTTCCGAGTTCGGAATGGGACCGAGTGGCGGAAACCGGTATCATCGCGTCAGAATCCATCGACGCTGCCACCAGGGGCCTACCTTGAATTCGTACACTGCGACGATCGAGCAATTTACGCTGTGGCTCCGCGCCTACCAGACCGCCTGGGAAGGCCGGGAAGCCGCGGCAGCGGCCCGCCTTTTCACTGACGATGCGCGATATTACTGGACGCCGCTCGTGCCGCCGCAGAAAGGCCCCGATGAAATCGCGGCGGCGTGGGACGCCGCTGTTTCCAACCAGCGCGATGTCCGGTTCACATTCGACGTGTTTGCAGTGTCCGGCCCGACCGGCTTCGCCACCTGGCGCGCCGATTTCGTTCGCCAGTCTGACCAGTTCAAAGTGCAGATCGAAGGCGTGCTCCTGGCAGAGTTCGCGACGGCCGGACAATGTCGCGTCTTTCGCGAGTGGTGGCATAGCTCCGAGGCACCCGGCCCAAGAGGGGCGTGAGCGAATCCTCTATTTCTGCCGCCGGCTCACGACGAATGTCTCGTCGTTGAACCAGAGCCCGCCGTGCTTCTGCAGGATTGACTGCGTGGCTTCGAGATAGGCGCCCGTCGTCACGACTTCATCCAACCGCTCGTCCTCGATCTGGTTGACGTAGATGGCCGCATTCCAGGCCGCGAACAGTGTGGAGGTCCCGATGCGATCGCTGATCTCGCTCGGCAACGTGTGCATCTCGTAACGGAATATCGCCTTGTCGTCCGCCGGCGCCGTCAGGGAGAACTCGCTCGCCTCGCGACCCAGCTCGGTTTTCAGGGCGGCGAGTAACTGGCGCCGATCCACCTGAAACGGATTTTCGTCCGGCCAGAGCCGTTGGATGATTTCGAGCGCCGGATCGCGGCCGTACGACTGGATCACCAGCAGTCGCCCGTTGGGAGCAAGGCTTCGCGCCAGCGGCGCGAGCACCCTCTCCGCCTTGACCTTTGCAGATATCCGCGCCCGCCAGGGCTGCGAGGCGACGATGAGGTCGTAGGATTCGAAAGTCTGGCCGGGCTTCGGTATCACCCGATCGAGCAGGAACTTATGGTCTTCGCGATAGACGACAAGCACCGACGGCCGCACGTAAACGGGATTCCCGGTCCTCGGGCTCGGTTTCGTCTGCCAGCCGAAGGCAAGCATCGTGGCGAGTTCCTCGATCTGCTCGGAGTACTCGTGCGAGGTCTGGCCTTTAAGCCGGACCTCATGCCAGTTGAGCGCGGCGGCCGAACGGATGTCGCGCGGCATCAGCCGCGGCGCTTCCGAGTAATTCATGTTGGTGATAACGAGCACAGTCGCGGAATGTTCGAGGAACCGATCCGGCATCTTCTCGAGGCCGAGGCGCACGTCCTCGAGGCTGATCTCCTTCGCGACGACCATGATCGGCACCGTCG
Organism: Steroidobacteraceae bacterium; assembly: GCA_031431175.1. Taxonomy (GTDB): domain Bacteria; phylum Pseudomonadota; class Gammaproteobacteria; order Steroidobacterales; family Steroidobacteraceae; genus SCUD01. The sequence goes on from JANPCY010000048.1 coordinate 2,187, forward strand.
GTCCCTGGCTGTGCGCGTGACGCATCAGGCGCGACAGGACGGTGGCATCGCCCATGCCGGCGTCGAAAATGCGCAACGCCGGCGGCGTCGGACGGACATGCTTCAGCTCGAGCGCGGCCCGGTGCGCGATCGCGGACTTCTCGT
>JANPCY010000049.1:0-6437 GCA_031431175.1 Steroidobacteraceae bacterium
GAGTCAGCCTGACGGTGAACGAGCTTGCCGGCGACCGATTCGGCGTCAATCTGGTGCCGCATACGCGGGCTATCACCACGCTTGGCGCGGTCCGGGTCGGCCAGGCCGTGAATCTCGAGGTCGACGTCCTCGCTCGTTACCTTGAGCGCCTGCTCGATGCACAATGGCGGCCATGAACACGATCGAGGAGTTGCTGGAAGAATTGCGCGCCGGCCGCATGGTCGTCGTCATGGACGATGAGGACCGCGAGAACGAGGGCGACCTCCTGATGGCGGCAGCCTGTGTGAGACCGCAGGACATCAATTTCATGGCGCGCTACGGGCGCGGCCTGATCTGCCTGACGCTGACCCGCGAACGCTGCAGGGACCTGCGCCTGCCGTTGATGGTCAGCGACGGCGCAGATCGCCACGGCACCAGTTTCACGGTCAGCATCGAGGCTGCGCAGGGAGTCACGACCGGAATATCGGCCCATGATCGCGCGCACACGGTGCGTACCACGGTTGCGCCTGGGGCGCGTCCCGAGGATTTGCACCAGCCCGGGCATGTGTTTCCACTGATGGCGCGCCCGGGCGGCGTATTGACCAGGGCCGGCCACACCGAAGCGGGTTGCGACCTCGCCCGGCTCGCCGGCTTCGAGCCGGCTGCGGTCATCGTCGAGGTCCTCAATGAGGATGGCACGATGGCGCGCCGACCCGACCTCGAGCGTTTCGCTGCGGCACATGACTTGAAGATCGGTTCGATCGCCGACCTCATCCGATATCGGCTGGAGATGGAAAGCTCGATCGAGCGGGTCTCAGACCAGACGGTTGATACCGAATTCGGGTCGTTCCGGATGTGCTGGTACGAGGACCACGTGCACGGGTCGTTGCACGTCGCGCTGGTGCGCGGGTCGCCCAGCGGCCCGGTGCCGCCGCTGGTGCGCGTGCACCTGCACGACACGTTGCGTGACGACCTCGGGCTGCAGCCGGGAAACGCGGGTTGGACCCTGCGCGGAGCAATCGCCCGGATCGCCCGTGAGGAGCATGGGGTCGTCGTCGTATTGCGGCAGCCCGAGAGCCCGTCGCGAATCGTGCAAGCCGTGCGCGCGCTGGGCGGTGAGGCTGAGGGCGGCGAAGCGGACGACGAACACGGTTCCGTGTTGCGCACCCATGGCATTGGCGCGCAGATTCTGCACGACCTCGGCGTCACACGCATGCGCGTGTTGTCGGCGCCGCGACAACTGCGCGGCATCGCTGCTTTCGGCCTCGAAATCACGGGTTACGAGGACTGAAGACCGCCGCACCGGCGCTATACTGCGGTCATGGATGGACTGTGCATCATTGAAGGCGACCTGCAGGCTCGCGACCTGAAATTCACGATCGTTGCTGCGCGCTTCAACGATTTCGTCGTCGAGCGCCTGATCGACGGTGCCGTGGATGCGCTCAGGCAACACGGCGCCGAGCCCGCATTGCTCGAGCTGATACGTGTGCCGGGTGCTTTCGACCTGCCGCTGGTCGTGCGCAGGATTGCCGAGTCGGGCCACACTGACGCCATCATCGCGCTTGGAGCGGTGATCCGCGGCGAGACCGCGCACTTCGATTACGTTGCAGGCGAATGTGCCTCCGGGCTGTCGCGCGTCGCCGTGGATACCGGGGTGCCAGTGGCGTTTGGGGTGCTGACCACGGACACGGTCGAGCAGGCGACGGACCGGGCCGGCGGCAAGTTCGGCAATCGGGGTGCGGATGCCGCGCAGACGGCAATCCGGCTGGCGACTTTGCTGAAGAAGCTCAGCGACAGACGGTGAAAACCAGGACGGACAATTCAGCGCGGGCACGCAGCGCCGCACGCAGGCTCCTCGTCCAGGCGCTCTACCAGCGGCAAATGGGTGCCCAACCCTGGCAAGAGCTGCATCGGCAATTCAGCGCTGATCCGACATTTGAACGGGCCGATCCCGAGTTCTTCCGCATGGCACTGGCTGCGGTCTGCGACGATTCGGAGCAGCTCGACGTGGAGTTGCGTCTGCATTCCGACATCGATCCAGCGCGGCTCGATCCCGTCGAGCATGCAATCCTCCATCTCGGTCTCTGGGAGCTGATGGCGCGCCCAGACATTCCATACCGGGTCGTCATCAACGAGGCGGTCGAGCTTGGCAAGCGCTTTGGCGCCACCGACGGGCATCGCTATGTCAATGCCGTGCTGGACAAGGCATCGCGCGTTCATCGCGGCGTGGAGCGGGGCGAGGTCGCCTGATCAGCGTTGACGCAGCAGTGGTTTCCCGACATGCCACCCGGTGAGTTCGAGCTGATCGGGCGCCACTTCACCGGCCGTGGCGCGATGCGTGACGACGTGCGTCTCTCCGTCGGTGACGACGCCGCTGTCGTCGCGCCGCGGGTCGGTGCCGAGCTGGTACTTGCGCTCGACACGATCGTCGCTGGCGTGCACTTTCCGGTCGACACCAGTGGCCGACTCATCGGCCATCGCTCGCTCGCGGTCAATCTCAGCGATCTCGCCGCGATGGGTGCCGAACCCGCCTGGGCCCTGCTCGGCCTGACGCTGCCCGCGGCGGACGAGTCCTGGCTCGCCGAATTCGCAGCCGGATTCGACGAATTGGCGCGACGCTTCGGCGTCGCGCTGGTCGGCGGCGACACCACGCGCGGTCCGCTCGCCGCTACCGTCACGGTCGGCGGATGGGTGCCGCCCGGTGAAGCATTGACGCGCTCGGGCGCGCGACCTGGCGACGAGCTGTGGATCAGCGGAACACCCGGGGACGCAGGCGCCGGTCTCGCGATTCTGCAGTCAAGGCTAACGGCCGGCGATGCCGTCCGCGAGGAGCTGTTGCGGAGATTCCAGTTGCCGGAGCCACGCGTCAGCCTGGGTCTGGCGCTGCGCGGCATTGCAAGCGCCTGCATCGACATTTCCGACGGTCTGGCGGGCGATCTTGCGAAGCTCTGCCGCGCGAGCGGCGTCGGCGCCCGGCTCGATTGCCCGCGCCTGCCGCGCTCCAGGCAATTGATCGAAGCCGCCGGTGAACAGGCTTCAATGCGGTACGCACTTTCGGGTGGCGACGACTACGAACTCCTGTTCACGGCACCCGCCGCAGCCGGGCGCCGCATCGAGAACCTGGCGCAGCTTATGCCCGTCAACCGCATCGGCGAAATCACCGCGACTCCAGGCTTGCAACTGCAGGGCGCCGGGCCTGAGCGCGACCTCGTTCACGGTTTCGACCACTTCACGGACTGACCCCATGACCCCCGGTGAAGCGCGACCCGCTTCACGGTTCCGCCCGGTTTGACGAAATATCCTCTCGCGGCGACCAGCAGCTCTTGCCCCGTCGCTTATCCCTGGAGGAGCCGGCTATCGTTACCGCAACAGTGCCGACGCTACGCGGGCCAATGGCCGGCGAACCTGTCATCGGCGAGCGCGTCGGCAAGTACGAAGTGATCCGTGAAGTTGGCCGCGGGTCGACCGGCACGGTCTACCTCTCGCACGACCCCTATTACGGCCGCGACGTCGCGATCAAGGCCTATCGCGTGATCGGTGACGATGATCCCGTGCGCGCCAAAGTCGCACGCAAGATGTTCATGTCCGAGGCGCACATGGTCGGGATGCTGCAGCACCCGAACATCATGCCGATTTACGATGCGGGTGAAGAGGGCGGCTTCTACTACGTGGTGACCGAATTCATCCACGGCGCCAGGACGCTCGCGGCCTATGCGCGCCCCGACAACCTGCTGCCGCTGGACGACGTGCTGGCACTGACCTTCAAATGCGCCAAGGCGTTGCACTACGCGCATTCGCGCGGCGTCATTCACCGCGACATCAAGCCGAGCAACCTGATGCTGACAACGGACAGCGACCTGCGGCTGATCGACTTCGGCATTGCGCTGCACTCGGATGCGGATATCTCCCGGATCGAGGGCATTGCGGGCAGCCCGAGCTACATGTCGCCCGAGCAGGTCCAGTCGTTCGAACTGACCAACCGCTCCGACCTGTATTCACTAGGCGCTGTGTTGTATGAATTGCTGACCAGAAACCGGCCATTCCGGGCCGGCTCGCTGACCAAGCTGCTGCACCAGATCGTCTATGCGACACCGCCGCCGATGCTGGGAATCCGCCCCGACCTGCCGCCCGACATCGAAACGGTTGTCGCGACCGTGCTGGACAAGGATCCCGAGAAACGCTATGCGAACGGGGCCGAGTTCGCGGCGGCCTTGGCGAGCGTGCACGCGCAGCTGCGTGCGCAGTCGGACCGCATCGACCGCCAGGAACATTTCGCGCTGTTGCGCCGTCTGAAGTTCTTCCATGACTTCTCGTCCGGCGAGATCCGGGAAGTGCTGCGTTCCGGCAGCTGGGATACACATGCATGCGGCGACGAGATCGTCCGCGCGGGCGGCATAGACGATCGCTTCTACGTGATCGTTTCCGGACGCTGTTCGGTGGAGCGCGAGGGCCTCAAGGTCGGCCGCCTCGATGCCGGCGACTGCTTCGGCGAGACCAGTTACCTGCGCGGCGCCAAGCGCCAGGCCGCGGTGGTTGCCGACGACGAGGTCACGATCCTCAGGGTCAGCGCGACACTGCTCGAGCAGGCCTCATCGGCATGCCAGCTGCGCTTCAACAAGGTGTTCCTGAGGACGTTGATCTCGCGCCTTCAGGGTGGCGATACACGGGTCGCAAGTTAGGGTTTTTCGAGCCTCACGCTCCGCGCTGATCCTGGTCGCGCTCGATCCGGGCGTACGCCGAATGGTTGTGGATTGACTCGAAGTTTTCCGCCTCGATTACATAGGCGCGCACGCGATTGTCCTCATTGAGCTTCAATGCGACATCGCGGACGATGTCTTCGACGAACTTCGGGTTGTCGTAAGCGTGTTCGGTCACGTATTTCTCATCGGGCCGCTTCAGGATGCCGTAGAGCTCGCAACTCGCTTCCTGCTCCGCGATGTCAATCAGTTCCTCGATCCAGACATGCTCCGAGATCCGCGCGGCGATGGTCACGTGCGAACGCTGGTTGTGCGCGCCGTAATCCGAGATCCGCTTCGAGCAGGGACAAAGACTGGTGACCGGCACGACCACCTTCAACCAGGTCGCGGTGCGGCCATCCTTGAGTTCCGCGGCGAGCGTCGCGCGGTAATCGAGCAGGCTCTCGACCCCTGACACCGGGGCCTTCTTCATCACGAAGTACTGGAATGACATTTCCAGGTGACCGGCATCGGAATCGAGGCGCGCAGTCATCTGAGCCAGCATCTCGCCGAACGACTCGACCGAAATCTCGCGCTCATGCTCATTCAGGATCTCGACGAATCGCGACATGTGCGTGCCCTTGAAATTGTGGGGCAAGGCAACGTACATGTTGAAATTCGCGATCGTGTGCTGCTCGCCGCGCGAGCGGTCCTTCACGCGCACCGGGTGGTAGATGTCCTTGATCCCGACCCGATTGATCGGAATGCGGCGCGTGTCGGCGCGGTTCTGCACGTCGTCGATGACCGCGCTGACTGCAGATGGCGCTGTTTTCGCATTCATCGGTGATTTCCGTCCTGGGCAGGACCCGGTCTCCCGGCCAGAATTGAAATCATACCATATCGGTCCTGATTAACCGGCAGGCTGCGCGCGCAGTCTGCCGGGCCTGCGCCAGAAGCGGTCGATCACCGCCTTGATCGACACGACGTCGAGCCCCGCCGCAACCAGGTTGTCTTCGCGCGAGCCGTGCTCGACGAAGCCGTCAGGCACGCCGATCTGCAGCACCGGAATGCCGCACTCGATCTGCTGCAGGAATTCCAGGACCGCCGAACCGGCCCCGCCGGCAACGACATTTTCCTCGAGCGTGACGATGGCGCGGTGATCAGCGGCTATGGCCGCGATCAGTGCTTCGTCCAGCGGCTTCACGAATCGCATATTGACGAGGGTCGCGTCGAGGGCCTCGGCCACGGCGGCCGCCGGCGTCACCATCGAGCCGAACGCGAGCAATGCGAGCCCGCTGCTTCCACGGCGCCGCGTTTCCGAGCGCCCCACTTGCAGGGCCTGCATCGTGCTGTCCACGGCCACGCCGGGCCCGCGGCCGCGCGGGTAACGAACTGCCGCCGGTTGATCCTGGCTGGCGGCCGTGTACAGCATCTGCCGGCATTCATTCTCATCGGCTGGTGCCATCACCACGAGATTCGGTATGCAGCGCAGGTATGACAGGTCGAATTCACCCTGGTGGGTTGCGCCATCGCCCCCGACCAGGCCAGCGCGGTCGATCGCGAACACGCCGGGCAGGCGCTGCAGCGCCACGTCGTGGATCAGCTGGTCGTAGGCGCGCTGCAGGAATGTCGAGTAGATCGCGACCACCGGTCGCAAACCGTCGCAGGCCAGGCCGGCTGCCAGCGTGACGGCATGCGGTTCGGCGATCGCGACATCGAAGTAGCGATCCGGAAAGCGTTGCTCGAACTCGACCATACCTGAACCCTCGCGCATGGCCGGTG
>JANPCY010000050.1:0-2297 GCA_031431175.1 Steroidobacteraceae bacterium
GCGTTCCTGCTGGCCGCCACTGCGGCAGCCACCGCACAAGGTCTTCTGGGTCCCGCGATCAACGACGACCAGTTTCTGCCGGTCGATGAGGCCTTCAATTTCACCGCGGCTGCCGACGGCAGCGCACAGATCGCGCTCAATTGGCAGGTCGCGCCGGGTTACTACCTGTATCGGCACCGTGTATCGGTCAAGACCGCGACGGCGGGATTCACACTCGGCGAGATTGCGATGCCGCCGGGCCATAAGAAGACCGACGAGTTCTTCGGCGAGGTCGAGGTCTACCACGACACTCTGAATGCGACTGTCCCGGTTGAGCGCGCCGCAAATATTTCCACGCTCGAGATCACGGTCAGCTACCAGGGCTGCGCCGAAGCCGGGCTCTGCTATCCGCCGGTCACGAAGACCGTCACGATCGAGCTGCCGCCGCCGGGCACGCCGACCCGCGCGGATGCCCTGCCGATGGTCGCCGAGCAGGATCAGCTGGCAGCCCAGCTCGCGACCGGCAATCTGTTGCTCGTGATGGTGATCTTCTTTGCTGGCGGGCTTGGTCTCGCATTCACGCCCTGCGTGCTGCCGATGATCCCGATCCTCTCCGGCATCATCGCCGGGCAAGGCACGGCCGCGACCCCACGCCGATCATTCATGCTGTCGGTCCTCTATGTGCTTGGCATGGCCATGACCTACACTATTGCCGGCGCAGCCTTCGCGGCCGCCGGCAAGCAGGCCCAGGCATTCTTCCAACAGCCCTGGATCATCATCGGTTTCGCAATCCTGTTCGTCGTGCTGGCGCTTGCGATGTTCGGCCTGTTCGAGCTTCGCATCCCGGCCGCGCTGGAGACACGGCTGGCGGCCGCGTCGGGCCGCCAGAAGGCCGGCAGCCTGATCGGCACCGCAATCATGGGCGCGCTGTCGGCGCTGGTCGTGACGGCTTGCGTAGCACCACCGCTGGTCGCGGCACTCGCGGTCATCGGCCAGGCGGGAGATGTCCTGCGCGGGGCGCTCGCCCTTTTTGCAATGTCCATCGGCATGGGTGCGCCGCTGCTGCTGGTCGGCGTGGCAGGCGGACGCTTCCTTCCGCATGCGGGCCCCTGGATGACGACGGTCAAGGCCCTGTTCGGCGTAATGTTGCTGGGCGTCGCGGTCTGGATGCTCGAGCGCATCCTTCCGGGTCCGCAGACGCTGGCACTATGGGCACTGCTTGTAATCGTGGCAGGCTATTACTTCGGCGGATTCGGACGGCCGGAGCCGAGGAGCGCGCTACGCTTGCTGGCCCGTGGTGCGGGCCTAGCGGCGATCGCGTGGGGAGTCATCATGATGATCGGCGCGGCGGCCGGCGGGCATGAGCCGCTACAGCCACTACACGGCATCGCGCTACCGGGCGTGCTCGACAACCCGCAAACCACGGCCGCCGAGGCGCTGCCATTCCGCAAGGTCGCCTCGATTGAAGATCTCGACCGCGAACTCGCGACCGCTCAGGCCGCCGGGCAGCCGGCGATGCTTGATTTTTATGCCGACTGGTGTGTGTCCTGCAAGGAAATGGAGAAATACACGTTCTCCAACGCCGATGTGCAGCGTGACCTTGCCGGATTCGCGCTGCTGAAGGCAGACGTGACGGCAAACGGCCCAACCGACCAGGCCCTGCTACGTCGCTTCGGTGTTTACGGACCACCGACCACCGCTTTTTTCGGTGCCCATGGGCGCGAATGCCGCGGTTTCCGGCTGGTCGGTTATGTGCCAGCTGATGAGTTCCGCGAGCATCTGTCCCGGTTCGCCCGCGAATGCTGAAACTGCCGCGCGGCGCGCAATGGGCCGGCCTCGTGGTCATCGCCACCCTTGCTGGCCTTGGCGCCTACTTCGCGAGCCGCGACCTGCTGGCGCCCGAACTGGCGCCGGTCGAACGGATCCGCCCGGCGGTCATCCCCGAACGCCGGCCGGACGTCACGCTCGCTGATCGCGACGGGAAACCGCGCGCGCTTTCGGAATGGGATGGCAAGGCACTCGTCATTAATTTCTGGGCGACCTGGTGCGCCCCCTGCCGGCGCGAGATTCCTTTGTTGAATGCGCTGGCACGCGAGAATCGCGAGCAGGGCGTGGAGGTCATTGGCATCGCCGTGGACTTCCGGGACGATGTGCTTCAGTACTTGCAAAAGATGCCGATCGACTACACGGTGCTGATTGGGGAGCAGGACGGCATGGATGCCGCGCGTGCCTTTGGCATTGCCAACATCGGGCTGCCCTTCACTGCCTTCACGGACAGCTCCGGCCGCATAGCCACTATCCATGTCGGCGAGTTGCAC
>JANPCY010000051.1:0-3163 GCA_031431175.1 Steroidobacteraceae bacterium
TGAAACCGCGCGGGGAAACGCCGCTGATCTACTCCATCCTGCAGGCCGTGGACGACCTCAAGAAAACGGGCGGCGGCTCGGTGATCCTCATCACCGACGGCGAGGAGAGCTGCAAGGGCGATGCAAAAGCGGCAGCGACGCAGATCACGGACTCCGGCATCAATGTCACGCTGAATATCGTTGGCTTCACGATCACGGGTGAGGCGGTCGAAGCGGAGCTCGGCACGCTTGCGGGTTCTACCGGCGGACGCTACTACGGCGCGCAGGACGGCGCGCAGCTCTCGCGCGCAATGATGCTCGCGATGCTGCACCGCCTGCCATACGACATCTTCGACAGCTCGGGCAAGCTGCTGGTCTCGGGCCAGACCAGCGAGCTCAGCCGCGAATTGCCGCCCGGCAGGTATCGCATCCGAATCGACGCGATGGGCCAGACGCTCGAGGAACAGTTGACGATCGTTCCGGACAAGACAACTTCGATGTCGCTCGGCGTCGAGGGGGATCGGTTCGTAATTCGACGCTAGGGGTTCGAAATGAATTCACAAATATTGCGCGTCTCTATCCTTGTGTTGGTGTCGGCTTGCGCCGCCTGCTCGGGCAAGAAGGATGACACAGGGACCACAAACGCCGCACAAGACCAGGCGACGGCTGGCGCGTCGAGCCAGGGGGTGCAAGTCGCCTCCCCAGAAGCGAACAACGGAGACCTGGACGCTCTCGTTGACCTGGTCGTCGCTGAATCGGCCGATCTCCCGCGCGCCGAATTCGATGCGGCAGCACTCGCCGGCAAGCTCGGCAAGAATCCGCAGGCTAATTTCGAGTGGGTCCGCGACCATACCTGGTGGGCGCCCTATCGCGGCCTGCTGCGCGGATCGCAGGGCATGATGCTCGACCGCGTGGGCAGCAACCTGGACCGCGCTGTTCTGTTAGGTGACCTACTGAGACTTTCCGGCCACGATGTTCGGCTGGCGCATGCGGAATTGACAGAGAGCCGGGCACGCGAACTCCTCGATAAGTTATCGCAAAATCCGGATCGGCGAATCCGCAAACGGCCGTTGGAAAGGTTGTCGAACGAGCGCAAAGGCGCAAGCGAAAAGCTCATGCCCGGCCTCGACGAATTGTTGCGAAAAGAGTCCATCGAATCGAAGAAAATCGTCGAACAAGCTGGCGCACTCATAAATTCTCAGGCGAGCGAGCTTTACGCGGCGCTAAAAGACTCGGCCGGCAAAACAGACGGGCGTGAAGAGCGGGCGGCGATCAGCGCGATGCGCGACTACTGGTGGGTCGAGCATCAGGAGAACGGCAAGTGGGTCGCGATGGATTTGTTAGCGCCAGTCGCACAAATGGGCAGTCTATCCGCTGCGACATCGACGACGAGCGTCTGGAAGGCGAGTGAAGCATTGCCCGAGGTGCCGGAGGCGGACCTTCATTCAGTGAAGTTCCGTGTGGTCATCGAGCGGTATGCAGACGGCGCCACGACCGAATCGACGGTTCTGGAAACCGTGCTGCTACCGGCGGAGCTGCTCGAACGTCCGATCTCACTCACGCACATGCCAAAACCGTGGCCGGCGACTCTGCTGGACACTGCGACCGACCCCAATGCGATCGGCAATGCGGCTGTCAACGTCAAGGAGTGGGTGCCCGTCCTACAGGTTGGCGACGCACTTTTTGCGCAATCCGGGTTCACCGACAGCGGCGATCTCATAGCCGACCCGCTCAACGCGAAGCGGGACATCGGAACCACGGGTGGCGCTGGATTCATGTCGGGTTTTGGCGAAGCGCTGGGGGGCAGTGAGACGGCCTCGTCATCACTGACGGCCGAATGGCTGGACTATCAGATACACGTCCCTGGAGAGAAAGTCCGGCGCCTTCGTCGGCCGGTTTTCGATCTGCTCGGTCCGGCGAGGCGGTCGGCAAAGGTTGCGGAATTTGACGCGAGTACGAACGAGAGACTGGTCGAGCGATATCAATCACTCTTGAGCACCACCCAAATTCTGTTGCAGGCGAGCGATCTTACAGCCGAGTTCTTCGTTCACCTCGCGACAAAGAGCATCCTGGCGAACCAGGCGGCGTTTCGGGAGCTCTCAAAGGAGCGCGATACCACCAAAGCAAAAGAGCTTGCTTACAAGATTCTTGATCGCATGGACAACTGGGGTCCGCTACCGAATCTCGCGCTCTGGCGTTCCGAACTTGACGAGTCATCTCGTGCATCATTCATCGACCGGCCAAACGTGCTCAACTGGCGCATCGGTATACCGGCCGTGAATGCCGATCGACTGGCATATCGGGAGCTCATCGATGTCGTGTCCAATTCGACGAGCGTCAAATGGGGTGCCGGCCGAGATCCGTTTGAGGTTCGCTTGCGTCAGGGCGTGGCCGACACCGTTGCGGAGATTGTCGCGCTGGGCGGCAATTTCCGCATGGCGGACAACACGGCTTCTGTTTTTGCGATGGCAGGCGCCGCTCCGGATCGTGGCAAGCTCGTCGGCGCGCGCGATGTGGATGCTGTCCAAGGGCTTGAATGGCCCGATGACGCCAGCGCAAGACTTATCCAAGATATCGACGCTGGGTTCATGGCCGTGGTGCTTCACAAACCGATTTCGCTGGATCAGCGTCAGCGCGTTGGATGGTGGCGGGTTGATCCGGCGTCTGGCGAAACCATCGGTGTCATGGATACGGGTTTCCATGGAGCGATGGACGAGAGAGTCGAGATGGAACTGGCCATCATGCAACTCAGAAATTCACTCAGGAACTGGCTGAGCAATAACGGTAGTCGTATCGCCCAAGCTAGGGCGCGGTCAAGAGTTCCCTGGAATGCGGCGCAGCGGGGGGATGCCGAATTGCTGCGCACCACGGACAGAGTCTTGGATGTGTTGCGTCAAGCGGCAGAGGCCGGATTTTAGTTGCCTCGCGCCATCCTGACGTGTCGGTATCACTATGCGTGCGAGCCGGTTCGGCGGCGTGGAAGGCCCGCCACTCATTGTCCGACCCCCGGACTGCGATCAAGCGCCGCCCCTTGACAGCCTCCCGCCCCCGGGCGCATACCATGCGCACCCCGGTTCACATATCAATCAAGAATGGATGAACACATGAACATTGCATTGACGAGCCGCCTTGCGGCGGCCGCTTCGCTGGTCCTCCTCGCACTGGCGCCGGCCCGCGCGGACGA
>JANPCY010000052.1:0-3791 GCA_031431175.1 Steroidobacteraceae bacterium
CTCGAGATTAATCAGGTCCTTCAGCTGTCCGATCTCAAGCTGCCCGTGGGTGTCGAGATCGTGGAACTGCTTGCCGGACGCGACAAGCCGGTGGCCTCGATACACATGCCGCGTGTCGAAGAGGTAGAGGTGCCAGTCGTCGACGAAGCAGCCACGGCTGCTGCAGTTGCTGGTACTGCGGCCGCCCCAGGCACGCCAGGCGCCGCACCGGGTGCCGCGCCCGGCGCCGCACCGGGTGCCGCACCGGCGGGTGCTACCCCTGCTGCCGATGCCAAGGGTTCAGCCGGCAAGGGCGCCAAGGAAGGCGCGGGCAAGAAGGGCGACGGCAAGAAGTAACGCAGCTTGAAGAGGACGAGTCGATGGCTGGATTGCCCTTGCAGCTGGTTGTCGGGCTCGGCAATCCGGGCTCGGAACACGCGGCTACGCGACACAATGCGGGTTTCTGGTTCATCGATGAACTGGCGCGCCGGCACGACGGCTGGCTGAAGCCTGAGCATCGCTACAACGGCGAAGCGGGCCGCGTGACGATTGCGGGCGCCGCGCTCTGGCTGCTGAAACCGATGGCTTACATGAATCGCAGCGGCCTTTCGATCCGCTCGTTCTGCGACTACCTGCAGGTGCCGAGTGAAAAGGTCCTGGTCGTGCACGACGATCTGGACCTGCCGCCTGGCATCGCGCGGCTCAAGCAGGGCGGAGGAGCGGGCGGTCACAATGGACTCAAGGACGTGATCAGCCACATGGGCGAGGATTTCTGGCGTCTGCGCATCGGTATCGGGCACCCGGGGAGCCGCGACGACGTGATCGACTATGTGCTCGAACGGCCATCCGCGGTCGATGAGCGGCTGATCCACGAGGCCATCGAACTCGCGGTCGCCGAATTCCCGCGTCTCGTGACCGAAGGGGCGGAGCTGATGATGAACCGGCTGCACGCCAGGCCATCGGCACAGGAAGCGCCCGGCTGACGCCGGCGCCACTCGCACAGCATGGGTATCCGCTGCGGCATTGTCGGGCTGCCGAACGTCGGCAAGTCGACGCTATTCAACGCGCTGACACGCGCAAGGATTGCGGCCGAGAACTACCCCTTCTGCACGATCGATCCCAATGTCGGGATCGTGCCGGTGCCGGATCCGCGACTCGATGCGCTGGCCGCGATCGCGAAGCCTGAGAAGATCCTGCCGACCACGGTGGAGTTCGTGGATATCGCAGGTCTGGTCGCAGGGGCCTCGCAGGGCGAAGGGCTCGGCAACAAGTTCCTGTCCCACATCCGCGAAGTGGATGCGGTTGCGCATGTCGTGCGCTGCTTTGACGACGATGACATCGTCCACGTTTCAGGCCGCGTCGATCCGGCTTCCGATGTCGCGATCATCAATACCGAACTCGCGCTGGCGGATCTCGAGACCGTGGACCGCGCGCAGGCGCGGGCCGACAAGCTTGCCAAGGCCATGGACAAGGATGCGATGCGCTGGCGGGATTCGCTGAAGCGCATTCGCGACCGGCTCGACCAGGGCGAGCCTGTCCGCGCGCAGCAACTCGACCAGTTCGATCGGGAAAGGGTGCGCGAGTTGCAGCTGCTGACCGCGAAGCCCGTCATGTACGTCGCGAACGTGGACGAATCCGGTTTCAAGGACAACCCGAAGCTCGACGCGCTCCGCAAGCTCGCCGAGGCCGAGGGCTCGGAGGTCGTGCCGGTCTGTGCCGCGATCGAGGCCGAGATCTCGGAACTGGAGGCGGACGATCGCAACGCGTTCCTGGCAGATCTCGGGCTCACCGAGCCCGGGCTCAACCGGATCATCCGCGCGAGCTACCGCCTGCTGGGCCTGCTGACATTCTTCACGGCAGGTCCGAAGGAAGTGCGCGCCTGGACCGTGCGCCGCGGCGCAACTGCCCCGCAATCCGCAGGCGTGATCCACACTGATTTCGAACGCGGTTTCATCCGGGCCGAGACCATTGCCTACGATGACTACATCGCAGGCTCAGGCGAGGCGGGCGCGCGCGAAGCCGGCAAGCTCCGGCTCGAGGGCAAGGAGTATGTCCTCCGCGAAGGCGATGTCATGCACTTCCGGTTCAATGTCTGAGCGGGGCGCGGCGCGCGCGATTTCCCATACAATCGACCTCGTGGTGCCGGTAAGCTAGTGTCTCTTAAAGGCGAATCCCGTGCCGGCACCCGAATTGCTCGCCTCCAACCAAATGCCCGCGCCCATCCTCGCCGTCGGCCAACTGCCGCAGTTTCATGTCGTGGGTTTTTCCGGCCATCGGCAGCTTGCTAATGCTGCCGGCGCGGCCGCGGCGATTCGCGTTGCCCTGGAATTTCTCCAAAGGCTGGCCCCGGGCGAGTGGATCGCGCTGTCTTCCGTCGCCGGGGGCAGCGACCAGTTGTTCGTACAGCAGGCGCGGGCGATCGGCCTGTCGTGGCATGCCATCCTGCCGCTGCCACGCGTGGAATTCGCCCAGGATTTCACCACCGCTGAATGGGCGGTCGTGGAAGAAATCCTGGTCACGGCAGACTACGTGCGCGTCATCAGCGAGAGCGGCGAACGCGAAGACGCCTACCTTGACTGCGGCATAGAGACCGTGAATGACGCCGATGTGCTGCTCGTTTTCTGGGACGGCCAGCCGGCGCGGGGCAAGGGCGGCACGGCCGACGTGGTCGAATATGCGAAGTCGATCGGCAAGCCTGTGATGATCATAGACGCGACTACCCAGGAGATGCGCAAAGAAAACTGGACCAGGCTCGAGCTCGGTGACGCCGCCCTGGCGGACTTGAACAAGCTGCCTGCGGCCGCGAGCGCTTCGGCGGAAAATCCTTTCCGGGCCCCCGATGCCGTTTTTTCCTTCCAGCAGAAGTGTGACTACGCCGCCAGCCACGGGGCGCCACAATTCCGCCGGCTGATTGTCTCGACGGTCATGTTGCACGTGATCGCGACGTTGATCGCCGCGGGGACGCTGGCCTATGGTCTGCACCTGATTGCGCTGCCCTGGATCGAAGTGCTTTGCATCACCACGGCGCTGGGAGCGGCGCTGGTCCTGCGCCAACACCTGCATTCGCACCACAGCTGGGTGCGCTGCCGGCTCGCCGCGGAATTCTGCCGCTCGGCACTGGCCACCTGGGGCCTGCCCCGGGCAGCACCGTTGTTGCGGGACCTGGATCTCGCGGGCGTGCGGGGCCTGGCGCGTGCGCTGCACGTTCTGCACAGTCGATTTTCTGCCGCGCGACCCGTGCCGATGGACGAATTCAAGCGAATTTATCTCGAGAAGCGAATCGACGACCAGCTTGCCTACTACAACCGGCAGGTAAACCGCGCGTTGCCGCTGTTCAATCGGCTCAAAGTGAGTTTCTGGGTCGCCACCAGTCTCGCGCTCGGGTTTACCGCGTGCTACGCGGTTGTCCGCACGCTTGGTCTTGGGGTGCCAGAGTGGACGCAGGAAACGCTGTTCGCTTTCCTGCCGATCTCCCTGCCGGTGCTGGCGGCGTCGATGATCTCGATCATCTCGATCAACGACCTGCAACGCCGCGTGGCACGCTACCGCGAAATGCAGACCTTGCTCGAGGCCAGCCGCGCGCAGCTCGCCTTCTGTCAGACATGGAACAGCCTCGAGCGCATCGTGCTCAAGACCGAGCGCGCCTTGCTGCAAGAGGTGATCGAATGGCACACGATCATGAGTTTCAGCGAGTCACATTGAAGCGCGACCGATGAATCCCCAGTTCAAGTACCGCGCCTTCATCAGCTACAGCCACAGCGACGAAGGCTGGGCCCGGTGGCTGCACCGGAGCCTGGAAACGTATCGGGTAC
>JANPCY010000053.1:0-3283 GCA_031431175.1 Steroidobacteraceae bacterium
ACGCTCCGCGCCGTGACCAAGCGCATCGGCAAGATCGGCGTGACAGTCGGCAACTGCTATGGCTTTGTCGGCAATCGCATGCTGTACGCCTACGGCCGGGAGAAGGAGTTGATGCTGCTCGAGGGTTTGACACCCGAAGCCATCGACCGGGCACTCGAGGAATTCGGCATGGCAATGGGACCGAATGCGGTGGGCGACCTGGCCGGTCTCGATATCGGCTACCAGGCCCGGCGCCAATGGAGCGAGCGTCCCGGCGACCCGCGCTTCTACCGTATATCCGATCGCCTGGCGGAACTCCGGCGCTACGGCCAGAAGTCAGGTCGCGGTTTTTACCGCTACGACGGTCCGGACCGCAAGCGGCAGGCGGACCCCGAGGTTCTGGAGCTGATCCGCGCTGAAGCCAAGTCCCTCGGCGTCGCGCAACGCCAGATTGCTGACACGGAAATCGTTGAACGCTGCATCTACGCGCTGGTCAACGAAGGCGCGCGTATCCTGGAGGAAGGCATCGCCGCCAGTCCGGCGGACATCGACGTGATCTGGTGCAATGGCTACGGTTTCCCGCGTCATCGCGGCGGTCCGATGTTTCATGCCGACACCATCGGGCTCGCGACCGTGATTGAGGCCATGCGGCGCTACGAGCTTGAGCAGGGCGCGCGATACTGGACAGCGGCGCCGTTGCTCGCGAGCCTGGCGGAGCGGGAAGGCACATTTGCAGGCTGGCAGGCGGGCCGCGCGGGCGGCGCCTGAAACCGGTCGGGGAACTGCGGGGGCGGAACATGCAGTTGCAGAGCTATCTGGCGGGGCGCTGGCAGGCAGGCGGTGGCCGCGCCACGGCGCTACGGGATGCCAGCACGGGCGATGTGATCGCGGAGACTTCGAGCGAGGGCTTCGATTTCTACGGCGCGCTCGAGTATGCGCGCGGAGTCGGCGGCCCGGCGCTCAGGGCCATGACCTTCCACGAGCGGGCCGCGATGCTGAAGGCGCTCGGCAAGCGCCTGTTCGACTTCAAGGACGAATTCTACGAGCTGTCCTACCGGACCGGTGCGACGAAATCCGATTCCTGGATCGACATCGACGGCGGCATCGGCACGATGCTCGTATTCGCGAGCAAGGGCTCGCGCGAATTGCCGAACAGCCGCGTTTTCCTCGACGGCAATGTCGAGCAGCTGTCGAAGGGCGGGACATTCATCGGTCAGCACATTTGCGTGCCACTCGAAGGTGCTGGCGTGCACATCAATGCCTTCAATTTCCCGGTCTGGGGCATGCTCGAAAAACTCGCTCCGACACTTCTTGCGGGCGTGCCGGCGATCGTCAAGCCCGCGACCGCAACCTGCTACCTGACCGAACTTGTCGTGCGGCGCATCGTGGAGACGGGGCTGCTGCCTGCGGGCGCGCTGCAACTCGTCTGCGGAAGTGTCGGCGACCTGTTCGATCACCTGGGTTGCCAGGACGTCGTCTCATTCACGGGTTCCGCGGCGACAGCCGCGCGGCTACGCACGCATCCCGCCGTAGTACGGCACTCGGTGCGATTCATTGCCGAGACCGATTCTTTGAATTCCTCGATCCTGGGACCGGATGCCGGCCCCGGCACGCCGGAGTTCGATCTATTCATTCGGGAAGTCGTCCGCGAGATGACGGTCAAGGCAGGGCAGAAGTGCACGGCGATCCGCAAGGCCCTTGTGCCACGCAACATGACCGGCGAGGTCGTCACGGCTCTGCAGGCAGCCCTCGCGAAGACTGTGGTCGGCGATCCGCGGACCGAGGGCGTGCGCATGGGCCCGCTCGTGAGCCTCGCGCAGCGCGAGGAAGTGCGTTCGCGCGTCTCGGAACTGAGGCAGGAAGCAGAACTCGTCGCTGGTGATCCTGTGCGCTTCGAGGTCAGCGGTGCCGACCGCGAGCGCGGCGCCTTCCTGCCGCCCTTGCTGCTGCTGTGCCGCGACGGCGATGCGGCGCGCGCCATTCATTCCGTCGAGGCATTTGGCCCGGTGTCGACGGTCATCGGCTATAAGGGCGTCGCGGATGCAGTCACGCTCGCGAGACGAGGCGAGGGAAGCCTCGCAGGATCCGTGTTCACCGCTGATGACAGGATTGCGACCGAACTTGTGCTGGGCCTGGCTCCCTGGCATGGCCGCGTGCTGGTCGTGAATCGCCATTGCGCCAGGGAATCGACCGGCCACGGTTCGCCGCTCGCGCATCTCGTGCACGGGGGGCCGGGCCGTGCCGGCGGCGGCGAGGAGATGGGCGGCATCCGCGGCGTGATGCATTACATGCAGCGCACGGCCGTGCAGGGCTCGCCCGAGACGCTGACGGCAGTGGGCGGACGCTGGCTGCGCGGGGCCACGCAGCGCGAGCCGGGCGTGCACCCATTCCGCAAGCCATTCCATGACCTCGCGATCGGAGACACGTTCAATTCCCTCGAGCGCGAGATCACCGTGGCCGACATCGAGCGATTCGCCGACTTGTCGGGCGATCATTTTTATGCGCACATGCACGATTGCGAAGCGGCGCGCAATCCGCTGTTCGGCGGCCGGGTCGCTCACGGCTATTTCCTGATTTCCGCGGCTGCCGGTTTGTTCGTCGAGCCGGCCTATGGTCCGGTGCTCGGAAACTACGGGCTCGACAACCTGCGTTTCGTGAAACCCGTGAAGCCTGGCGACCGCATACGCGTGCGCCTGACCTGCAAGGAGAAATCGCTGCGCGCGGAGAAAGGCTGGGGCGAGGTGACCTGGGACACCGAGATCACGAACCAGCTGGGCGAGACCGTCGCTTCCTATCATGTGCTGACGATGGTAAGTGTCCATGCCGTGCCGGATTCGGTGAAGGATTAGTTCATGACGATCGACCTGGCGCGTTACCGTCGCGATTTCCCGAGCCTCGGATTTGAAGGTCCGGATCCGGCCATCCTCGAGATCGTGATCGCGAACGAAGGCCGGCAGAACGCCGCGACCGAGTCCATGCACCGCGACCTTGCCTTGATCTGGCGTGCCATCGACGTTGACGACGCGGTTCGTGTTGCGCTGGTGCGCGGGGCCGGGGAGCATTTCTCGTCGGGCGGCGATTTCGCGATGATCGAGCGGATGATCGAGGACGAGGCAACACTGCTGCGCGTCTGGAAGGAGGCGAGCGACCTCGTCTACAATCTGATCAACTGCTCGAAACCCGTGGTCTCGGCGATCCGCGGTACGGCGGTCGGCGCGGGTCTCGCCGTGGCGCTGCTCGCCGACATATCCGTCGCCGGGCGAACTGCGAATATCCTTGACGGGCATACACGACTCGGCGTGGC
>JANPCY010000054.1:0-3308 GCA_031431175.1 Steroidobacteraceae bacterium
CAGCAGTCCGGCCTTGCGCCCGCAGCGGTCCAGCACGTCCTCAAATGTGCCCTTGGTGGCCCAGACGCGATCGCGTTTGGCATTGACATTGACGAAGAAGCGCAGGATGCGATCTCCATTCGTCGCGCCATAGGCGCCCGCGTCTATATACACGGGTTCCCTGCTCGCATGCGGTTTCAGATTGCGGCCCTTTTCCTCGATCGGCCGGAAGCTGCAGGTGCCGATGCGCGCGTCAGTCGTCAGGTCCCCGGTAACGCGCCTCAGGAATGAGCTGACATCATTCAGGTGCGAGCGCAGCAGGTCGGTCACGCGCAGGATCGTCGCGGCATCCGCCTCGATGCCGCTGATCTTGCCGGCTTCCGGGTGATAGCTGATGTTCTTGAGCTTGAGCCTCGACGGCAGCTCGCGACGCAGGAATTCGACTGTCGCCCGGTCCGGCAGCGGCACCGGGCAGTTCGGGAAATAGACGATCCGATTGGACTCGAGCGCGTCGCGCACGGAATCCGGCTGGGCACGCCAGTGGTCTTCGTTAAACGTCGAAATCATCAAAAAAATCTACCCTCGACCCGACGGACTGTCAAACGGAGCGGCATGCGCATTGCGACCGCGTGGCGTACAATGACCACGAGAAAATGGTGCCCAGGAGAGGACTCGAACCTCCACGCCTTGCGGCACTAATACCTGAAACTAGCGCGTCTACCAATTCCGCCACCTGGGCACAGGTTGCGGCCGGGGGGACCCCGGCGAGGGCGCGTCAATTTACGCAGGCACCCGTTCGATGTCAATTGCGCAGAACCGATGAGCCGCAAGCCAGGCTGGCAAGATCAGGACCCACGCTTTCGCGAGGAATCCGAGCGTTACGGCAAGCCGGTGCCGAGCCGGGAGATGCTGCTGAAGACGCTCGGCGAAGCGCGGCAGCCGCTCGGCTTTGATGCGCTCGCCGAACTGCTCGGCATTCAGGAACGCGGGCTCAGGCAGGCGCTGACGAAACGACTCGGCGCGATGGTCCGTGATGGCCAGCTGCTGCTCAATCGCGCCGAAGAATACTGCCTGCTCGACCGCCTGCAGCTGGTGGTCGGCACGGTCAGCGGGCATCGCGACGGATTTGGCTTTCTCGCACCGGACGCCGGTGGTGACGACTTGTTCCTGCCCTATCGCGAGATGCGCTCGCTGATGCACGGCGACCGGGCCGCTGCGCGCGTGACAGGCCGCGATGAGCGTGGCCGTCTTGAGGGCTCGATCGTCGATGTCCTCGAGCGCCGCACGCAGCAGGTCGCTGGCCGCTTCTCGCTGGAGGCGGGTGTTGGATTCCTGGTGCCAGACAACCGGCGCATCAGCCATCGCATCGTCATCCCGCCGCAACACGTCGGCCCCGCGCGCCACGACGACCTCGCGGTCGTGGAGATAATCGAGCAACCGAGCCGCAATCGCGACCCGGTCGGCAAGGTCACCCGCGTGTTGCCGCAGGGCGGCAGTGCGGACACGGCGATCGATCTCGCAATCGCGTCGCACGGACTGCCGCACGAGTTCGAGGCCGCGTCTCTCCGGGAAGCGCGCAAGTACGGTCGCGAAGTCGACTCGGCAGGCCGGGCCGGCAGGCTGGATCTGCGCGAGCTGCCGCTCATCACGATCGACGGCGAGGACGCGCGCGACTTCGATGACGCAGTCTGGGCACAGGAATCCGCCGGCGGATTCCGGCTGATCGTCGCGATTGCCGATGTCAGCCACTATGTGCGCACCGGAATGCAGCTCGACATTGAGGCGCGCGAACGCGCTACCTCCGTGTACTTCCCGAATCGCGTGCTGCCGATGTTGCCGGAGCCGCTCTCCAATCACCTCTGCTCTCTGATGCCGAAGGTTGACCGGCTCTGCATGGTCTGTGACATGCAGGTGACGAAGGCGGGCAGGGTGTCCGCCAGCGGTTTCCATTCGGCAGTCATGCGTTCCGCGGCGCGGCTGACCTACACGCAGGTCGCCGCGATGCTCGAGGGCCGCGATCAGAAGGCGCGGCGCGAACTCTCCGCGGTACTGCCGTCGCTGGAATGCCTGCAGCACGTTTACGAGGCGCTGCGGCGCTGGCGCGAGACGCGCGGAGCGCTCGATTTCGAGGCGCCCGAGGTCAAGGTGCTCGTGGACGATTCCGGAAGCGTCACTGACATCCGCGAATATCCGCGCAATGACGCTCATCGGCTGATTGAGGAATGCATGATCGCGGCTAATGTCGAGGCGGCGCGGTTCCTGAAGAAGCACAAGATGCCGGCGTTGTTCCGTATCCACGGCCGGCCCGAGGAAGATCGCATCCAGGATCTCAAGCGTTTCCTGGCATTGCGCGGCGTGCATCTCGACATCGAGGGCGAGCTCGAGCCGGCACGGCTGCAGAAGGCCCTGAAACTGATCGCGGAACGACCGGACGCGGGGGTACTGCAGAATGCAATCATTCGCTCGCTGCCGCAGGCGCTGTATCAGCCGCTGAATATCGGTCACTTCGGACTTGCGCTCGCGGAGTACGCGCACTTCACTTCGCCGATCCGTCGCTATCCCGACTTGCTGGTGCATCGCGGGATCCGCCACGCGCTGGCGGGTGGCACGGCGGCCGACTTCGAGCATGCACCGCGCGAGATGGAAGTGCTGGGTCAGGAATGCTCGATGCGCGAGCGGCGCGCCGACGAAGCGGCGCGTTCCGTGGTCGCCTACCTGAAATGCGAGTTCATGCGACCAAAGGTCGGTGAGGAATTCGATGCGGTCGCGACCGGCGTTGCCGAGTTTGGCGTGTTCGTGCAGCTGAAGGGCATTCAGGTGGACGGCCTGGTGCATGTCACGTCGCTACCGCGCGACTATTTCAGGTTTCACGAGGGTGACCGGACACTGGTCGGCGAGCGCACCGGGATGCGGCTGTCCATCGGCGATGAACTTCGCGTGCGCCTGATCAGGGTGGATTCGGCCGAGCGCAAGATAGACTTCGAGCTCGTGGACAAGACCGGCGGTCGCTTCCATCCGCGCCGCCGCAGCAAGGAACGGTCCCCGCGCAAGCGATGAGCGAGACTGCGATCGTCTATGGCCCGCATGCGGTGCGCGCATTGCTGATGCGCCGACCAGCCGACTTGATGCGCCTGATGCTTGCGCAGGATCGGGACGATGCGCGGCAACGGGAGCTGCACCGGCTCGCGCAGCAGAAGGGCGTGCCGGTTGCAGTCGCGACGGCCGCGGAGCTCGACCGACTGAGCGGTGGCGCGGCCCACCAGGGCGCGCTCGCGTAAGTTCGCCCGCGTGCCACCCTGAATGAAAACGGCCTGCTCGAGCTGCTGGTC
>JANPCY010000055.1:0-1627 GCA_031431175.1 Steroidobacteraceae bacterium
CGCGCCTTGGCACGCCGAGGACACGCTGCTGGTCGTCTATGCCATGTGGATCGACCTGCAGGGACTCGAGGATCGAAGCGAGCAGCAGAATGGACTGCTTGCGGCGACGCTGCCGGATTCGCTCAGTCGGCTTCTGATCGAAGGCGATCCCCAGTGGGATGCGCCGCTCGATGGCAGTGTGCTGCCGCCGACGCCGTTCCCGGATGCGGCGGAACTCGATCTGCGCAAGTTCGACCCGGCACTTTTCAGCGCGAAGACGGCAATGATCATCGAACGGGATCCGAAGGGCATGGTCGGCAGCAACAACTGGGCCCTCGCGGGCAGTCACACGGCGAGCGGCCGCGCAATGGTCGCCAATGACATGCACCTGAGCCTGCGCGTGCCAGGCATCTGGTATCGCGCGCGGCTGGTCGTGGAATCAGGCCAGATCGACATCAGCGGAGTCACATTGCCCGGGGTGCCGGGAGTAATCGCCGGCAGCAATGGCCATGTGGCCTGGGGTTTCACGAACAGCTACGGGGACTTCCAGGATCTCGTCGTGCTGACGCCGGCAGGGGATGGCGACAGCTACCTCACGGCCGATGGCCCGCGGCGCATCGAGACCGACATCGAAGTGCTGCATGTCGCCGGCGGTGCCGACGAGCAGTTGCCGGTGCGTCGCACGATCTGGGGACCGGTCGTCGCCAAGGGCGCGGACGAGCGCGAGCTCGCGTTGTCGTGGACCGCACACGTGCCAGAAGCGACCGACATGGCCCTGCTCGGCCTGGAGAGCGCGAAAAATATCGATGAAGCGGCGGCGTTCATCGGTGGCGCGGGCATGCCGGGCCAGAATGTGATGATCGCGGATGCCGGTGGCCGCATCGGTTGGGTGCTGTCGGGCCGCCTGCCGCGGCGCCACGGTTTCGATCCGGCGCGCCCAGCGGCCTGGAATGAAAAGGACACGGGCTGGGACGGCCTGATTGCGAAATCGGACTCACCACGATTGCTGGATCCGCCCGACGGCCGCGCCTGGAGTGCGAATGCGCGCGAGGTCGGCGGAGAAATGCTAGCCAAGATCGGCGATGGCGGCTATGCGCCCGCAACGCGCGCGCGCCAGATCCGCGACCGGCTCGCGAAACTGCAGCAGGCGACCACGGCAGACTTTCTTGCGATCCAGCTAGACGATCACGCGGAGTACCTCGCGCACTGGCAGCCAGTGATGCTCCACGCCTTGACTCAGGCCAGCGCAACGGAGGCCGAGGGCCTGGTCAGGGCCTGGTCCGGCCACGCGGCAATCGACGACGCCGGCTATCGCCTGCTGCGCGAATTTGAGGACCGCGTTACCGACCGCGCCTATGAAATGCTGACGGTCCTGCCGCGCAAGCGCTGGCCGGATTTTCACTGGCGCACGCCGGAGCGGTTCACCGAGGTCGCGCTGCGGATGGTCCACGAGCAGCCGGCAAATCTGCTGGATCCGCGCTTTGCCGACTGGGACGCCTGGCTCGCGGATGTCGCAACGCAGGTGGTCAAGAAACTGCCCGATGAATGCACGAATCTCGCCCGCTGCACCTGGGGTCGCGTTAATACAACGCGCATCCAGCATTCGCTCAGCAAGGCGCTGCCATTTCTCGCGCCCTGGCTCGACATG
>JANPCY010000056.1:0-3206 GCA_031431175.1 Steroidobacteraceae bacterium
GATCCTCATCGCTCGCAAGCTCTTGCATGCGGCGCTCAGTCGCCGCGAGTCGCGCGGCGCGCAGCAGCGTAGCGATTATCCGCAGGCCGCGGCCGGCGCGCCGGCGCACAGTTACCTGCGTCCCGAGCCGGCGCCCGTCGCGACCCTGGAGCTCCTGCGGAGCCACGTTGCGTGATGCTGGCACCACCGATCGACGCATTGGGGCAAATCGTGGATCTGGCGCTCGCGGAGGACCTGGGCGCCGCGGGCGACATCACGACCGAGTCGGTTATTCCGCCGGGAACGCCATTCGAGGCTGAAATCCGTAGCCGTCAGGCGGGGCGCATCGCCGGCACGGATGTCGTGGCAATTACGTTTGCCAGGTTTCCGGAATCGGCAATTGCCACGATTGTCGCCACCGACGGCAGCGTCGTCGGACCTGGCGACACCATCGCGCGGATTTCCGGTTCGGCTCGGACGGTACTGAGCGCGGAGCGGACGATCCTGAACGTCCTCGGCCGGCTATCCGGAATCGCAACGGCAACGGCCATGGTGGTAAACCGCATCGCCGGTACACGGACTATCATCAAGGACACGCGCAAGACGACGCCAGGGTTGCGGGCGCTCGAGCGCTATGCGGTCGCAGTCGGCGGCGGCGTCAATCACCGCTCAGGTCTCTATGACGCGGTGCTGATCAAGGACAACCACATCGATATCGCTGGTTCGATCACGGCGTCGGTCGAGCGCGTACGGGCAAGGTTGGGCGCCGCGATACCCGTGCAGGTCGAGGTCGAAACCATGGCTGAACTCGAGGAAGCGCTGCGCTGCAAGGTGTCCGCGGTGTTGCTGGACAACATGTCGCCGGACGAACTGCGCCAGGCGGTCGTGCTCGTCAACGGCCGCTGTCATACGGAAGCCTCGGGCGGCATTACTTTCACCAATGTCCGGGAGGTTGCGGCGAGTGGCGTGGATGCGATTTCGCTCGGCTCGCTCACGCATTCGGTGCAAGTGCTGGATCTGGGTCTGGATGCCGCATGATCAGGCGACTCACGCGCGAACAACGGTAACCTCAATGCCGTGGACCGCGGTGCTGTCTCCCATGTCGGTCCGCTGACCGGGATTGAGCACGTTGACGTTGGCCCCGTCCTGCTGCTGTTTTGGCCACTTGCCCTTGTAAGCGAGCGCCACGCCTCGCGGTACCGCGTCGGACAGAACCACGCGCAAATTCAAGCGGCCGGTTTCGTTAGCCACAATCACAGGATCTCCATCGCCGAGGCGCCGGTCGGCAGCATCCGCTGGATGCAGGGCAATCGTGGCGGTTGGCTCGCGCGCCGTCATCTTCGCGACGTTACCGAAACTGCTGTTACAGCGCCACGATGAAGCAGGCGACAGGAGTCGGAGCCGCGCGCCCGTCGGACGCGCATCCGCGAGCGGCAATGGCACGCGGGGATGCCCGTCGGCTTCTGCCCGGGCAGATGCGATCTCGATGCAGCCGCTCGGAGTCGGGAACTTGAGATCGGCGAAAGTGATGAGTGGTTCGGCCGAAACCGGTACCGTGCCACGGCCAGCCAGCGTGGCGAAGTCAAGGCCCAGCCCGGTCCTGCGCAGGGTCGTGGCGATGATGCCGTCGTCGGATTCGTAGAGTTCGGGTTCCGTGTACCCCATCGCGCGCGCAAGACGACGAAAGATCTCCTGATTCGGCAGCGACTCGCCGAGCGGCTCCATGACCTTGGCCTGCGCCGAGACCGCCAACTGGAAATAGCCGGCAACGAGGTCGTCGAATTCGAGGAAGCTCGCGGCTGGCAGCACCAGGTCGGCGAAATCAGTCGTATCCGTCGCAAACAGATCCAGAACCACAGAGAACAAGTCCTCACGCGACAGCGCGCGACGGAGCCTGGCCTGCTCGGGACTGGAGGCAGCGATGTTCATGTTCCAGCACACCAGGCTGCGCGCCCGCGTCGGATCTTCCAGGCAAGCGGCCAGATCCATGTGGCTGATGCGGGGTACCGGCTTTGCGGCGAGGTGAGGCGCGGCGAGGTATGCGTCGTCGAGCAAACGTTCAGGAAGATTCAAGTCCCAGTTGAGAAAGAGGAAGCCCGCTCCGGGCTTGCCGATATTTCCCGTCACGGCGGGAAGCATCGCGCAGGCCCGGATGACATTGCCTCCGGTCGCCTGCCGTTGCAGTGCCTGTCCGAGCCACAGCATTGACGGGCCTTCGCCATACGTATGGGCCGCCTCTTCGATGAGGCTGGCTGGCACGCCGGTCACGGCTTCGCCCCACGCCGGAGTGCACACCGGTAGCGAGGGTTCAAGCTCCTCCCACCCGATGGTGTGGGCGGCGATGAATTTTCGATCGAGGAATCCGTCGCGGCGCAGCACGTGCAGCAGCGCGAAGGCCAGCGCGGCATCACTTCCCGGCCGGGGTTGCAGGTGCAGATCAGCGGCCTCCGCCGTTGCTGTGCGTACTGGATCAATGACGATCACGCGACCGGGCGCTTCGGCAAGCCAGTGATCGTGTGTGTGCGGCGCCGACGCGGAAGGGTTCGCGCCCCACACGATGATCGTGGCCGCGTCGCGGACCGTGCGCGGATCGAAACCACTCAAGCCGGTGCCGTAGACGTAACCCAGGCCGACCTGGCCCGCCAGGTTGCAGATCGTGTCGGGTGTCACCTCGGTTGCGCCCAGCCGGTGGAAGAATCGCTGCGGAAACAGCGACGCGATCAGCGAAATCGTCCCGGTGTAATGAGCGTTTATGATCGCCTGGGGTCCGCTGGTCGCGGAGATTGATTGAAATTGCCCGGCAATCGTCGCGAGCGCGACCTCCCACGATACCGGCTCGAATCGGCCCTCGCCCTTCGGCCCCACGCGGCGCAACGGCTGGGTCAGGCGAGCCTTGGGATCGCGCCATTCGCGGTTGTAACCGCTTGAGCATTTCGCGCACAGCGTGCCGCGACTGATCGCGTGCTCGGGGTCACCGCGTACCTGGGCGACGCGACCATCGCGTTTGACGACCACGATACCGCAACTGTCGTAGCAGTCGCGAGGACACGTCGTTCGCACGATTTCGGTCACCACCGGCATTACAGGAGTTTGCGCCTTAGCCCTGGAATTGGCGATACGGGCAAGGGCAATAGGAGTCGCAAACTCATTTGCAGAAATTCGCCGACGTCCTCCGCCTTGATCCAACGGGTCATGGCGCTGCGTTGGTCGGTGGGCGACGGTGCGAC
>JANPCY010000057.1:0-16572 GCA_031431175.1 Steroidobacteraceae bacterium
CCCGAACGTGCTGATGTACAACACGAAGGCCTTCAAGGAAGCGCCGACCTCCTGGGCCGTCGTGTTCGAGCCGATGAAGTATTCCGACGGCAAGTCGAACAAGGGCCGCGTGCAGGCCTATGACGGCGCCATCTACATCGCGGATGCGGCCCTCTACCTGAAGAGCAAGCAGCCCGAGCTCGGCATCACCGACCCGTATGCGCTCAATGAGGCGCAGTACACCGCGGCGCTCGATGTGCTGCGCAAGCAGCACCCGCTGGTGCACCGCTACTGGCACGACGCGAATGTGCAGGTGCAGGACTTCACGAACGAAGGCGTGGTCGCCTCCGGCTCCTGGCCGTTCCAGGCCAACACGCTCGCCGCGAATCAGCAAGCGATCGCGAGCACCGTGCCGGTCGAGGGTGCCACAGGCTGGGCGGATACGACGATGATGAGCGCGACCGCCACGCATCCGAACTGCGCCTATGAATGGATGGAGTGGTCCATCAGCCCGAAAGTCCAGGGCGACGTCGCCGCCTGGTTCGGCTCGGTGCCTGCGGTGCCTGCAGCCTGCGCCGGCAACGCACTCCTGGGCGACGCCGGCTGTGCGACGAACGGCTTCGAGAATTTCTCGAAGATCTGGTTCTGGCGTACGCCGGAAGCGGCCTGCGCCAGCGGCGAATGCGTGCCCTACAGCCGCTGGAGCACCGACTACGTCGCGATCATGGGCGGCCGCTGAGCGGCGCCCTTCGTCCGCAATGACGCCGGCCATTGAACTGGCCGGCGTCAGCCGGACGTTCGGCGCGGTGCACGCGCTGGACAACGTCTCGCTTGCCATCGCACCAGGCGAATTCTTCGCGCTGCTCGGTCCTTCCGGCTCCGGAAAGACCACCTGCCTGCGCCAGATCGCGGGTTTCGACCACCCGACACAGGGAAAAATCCTGCTGGACGGCGACAATGTCACGGACATCCCGCCCTTCGAGCGCAGCGTCAATACCGTTTTCCAGGATTACGCACTCTTCCCCCACATGAGCGTCGCGGAGAACGTGGCCTATGGCCCGAAGGTCCGTGGTGTCGCCGAGCCGGAGCGCAAGCGCCTCGCGCTCGAGGCGCTGGAACTCGTGCGGCTCGTGGCGTTCGCGGAACGCGCGCCGGCGCAGCTCTCCGGCGGACAGAAGCAGCGCGTCGCGCTCGCGCGCGCGCTGATCAACCGGCCGAAGGTCCTGCTGCTCGACGAGCCGCTCGGCGCGCTCGATCTGCGGCTGCGCGAGGAAATGCAGATCGAACTGAAGTCGATCCAGCAGCAGGTTGGCATCACCTTCGTCTACGTGACGCACGACCAGGGCGAGGCGCTCAGCATGGCGGACCGGATCGCGGTATTCCGCGACGGACGCATGGAGCAGCTCGACTCGCCGCGCGACCTGTACGAGCGCCCGCGCACCGCCTTCGTCGCGCGCTTCGTCGGCAGCGCCAATGTGGTGGAAGGCGAGCTGGCGCGGCGTATCACGGGCGCCGCGCGCTCGTTCGCGATCCGCGCGGAAGCGATCGAGGTGTTCCCCGCCGGCGCGCCGGCGCCCGCCGGTGCCCTGACATGTGAAGGCGTGCTGGAGGATCTCCATTACCATGGCGCCACGAGCCGCTGGCATGTGCGCATGGATGACGGGCCGATCCTTGCCGCCGTGCGACCGGAAGGCTCGGCCGACGTCAAGGCTTCCCGGGGCGATCGCATCCGGCTCGCCTGGTCGCGCGAGAACATCGTGCCGCTCGCGGACGCGTGACGAGGCGCCCGGCCATGCGCGCGATCGCCAAGTACCTGTACGGCCGGCCGGGCTTTTACCTCGCGCTCCTGCTGCTGCCGCCGTTGCTGTGGCTCGGTACCGTCTATCTCGGCTCGCTGCTTGCGCTCCTGCTGCAGAGCTTCTATGCGATCGACGAGTTCACGGCCCGCATCGTGCCGAAGATCACGCTCGAGACGTACCGGCAGCTCGTGAGTCACCCGGCGAACGTGGACATCGTGCTACGCACGCTCGGCATGGCGGCCGCGGTGACGATCACGGCCGCGGTCATCGCCTTCCCGATCGCCAATTACATGGCGCGCTATGCCTCGCCGCGCATGAAGGCGCTTTTCTACGTCGGCGTGATGCTGCCGATGTGGACCAGTTATCTCGTCAAGGTCTATGCCTGGCGCCTGGTGCTTGCGAAGCAGGGCATCCTGTCCTGGTTCCTGGATCAGTTCGGGCTCATGCCAGCACTCGACGCCGCGTTGCAGACGCCGGTGGTCGGCGGGCCGTCACTGGCCTCGTCCTATCTTGGCATGTTCATCGTGTTCGTCTATATGTGGCTGCCATTCATGATCCTGCCGCTCACCGCGGCGCTAGAGCGCGTGCCGCAATCGCTCCTGCAGGCGTCCGCAGACCTCGGCGCCCGCCCCGGCCAGACATTCCGGAACGTCGTGCTGCCACTCGCATTGCCGGGCCTCGCCGCGGGCTCGGTCTTTACATTCTCGCTGACGCTCGGCGACTACATCATCCCGAGCGTGGTCGGTGCGCCCGGTTACTTCATCGGCATGATGGTCTACCAGCAGCAGGGCACGGCGGGAAACCTGCCGCTCGCGGCGGCGTTCTCGGTGGTGCCGATCATCCTGATCGCGATTTACCTCTCGCTCGCGAAGCGCCTGGGAGCCTTCGATGCGCTCTAGGAAGCCGCGCGACTGGAATGCCGCGTCCCTCGGGCAGAAGCTGGCGGCCTTTGCGGGCCTCGCCTTCCTGCACCTGCCGGTCTGGGTCATCGTGCTTTACGCCTTCACGACCGAGGACCGCACCTACCAGTTCCCGCCGCCGGGCCTGACGCTACACTGGTTCTCGGTCGCCTTCGCGCGCGAGGACATCTGGGCGGCGCTGCGCATGTCGTTGTCTGTCGCCTCGGTCGCGACCGCGATGGCGATCCTGCTCGGGACCCTCGCCGCTTTCGCTCTGGCGCAAAGCCGCGTCCGCGGGCGCGAGGCCATCACGCTCCTGTTCGTGCTGCCGATTGCACTCCCCGGCATCATCACGGGCATCGCGCTCCTGTCCGCGTTCAAGTTCGCCGACATCCAGCCGGGCTTCTGGACCATCGTCACCGGCCATGCGACATTCTGCATCGTGATCGTGCACAACAACGTCATCGCGCGCCTGCGCCGCCTGCCGCAGAGCTGGATCGAGGCATCGATGGATCTGGGCGCCGACGGATTCCAGACCTTCCGCTATGTGCTGCTGCCGCAGATCGCGACCGCGTTGCTGGCGGGTGGCATGCTGGCGTTCGCGCTCTCGTTCGATGAGATTATCGTCACGCTGTTCACCGCGGGGCACGAGAAGACGCTGCCGATCTGGTTCTTCAACGAGCTGTTTCGCCCGCGCGAACGGCCGATCACCAATGTCGTCGCAGTCACCGTGGTGCTGATAACGATGGTGCCGATCCTGCTCGCCTACTGGCTGACGCGACCCGGGGAATTCGAATCAAAGTGAGGCGCCCATGCAAAAAAATCTCCTGATTAATGGCAGGCTGGTCGCCGGCCAGGGCGATGTCGAGGACATCCTGAATCCCGCGACCGGCAAGGTCATCGCGCGCATTGCCGAGGCTTCGACCGGGCAGGTCAATGCGGCGGTCAAGGCCGCGGAGGCTGCTTTCGACGGCTGGTCACGCACGCCGCCCAAGGATCGCGCGACGATTCTGCTGAAGCTCGCCGATCGCATCGAGGCCGAGGGCGCGGAATTCGCGAGCCTCGAATCGCAGAATTGCGGCAAGCCGCTACCCGCCGCGCTCAATGACGAGATCCCGGCCGTCGCCGATGTGTTCCGCTTCTTTGCGGGCGCGGCGCGGACGATGACCGGCGCCATCGCCGGGGAGTACCTGGCCGGCTTTACCAGCATGATCCGCCGCGATCCGGTGGGCGTAGTCGCCTCAATCGCGCCCTGGAACTACCCGCTGATGATGGCCGCCTGGAAACTCGCCCCCGCGCTCGCTGCCGGCAACACTGCCATCCTGAAACCCTCCGAGCAGACACCGCTGACGGCCCTGAAGCTTGCGGCGATCCTCGCCGAGCTCTTTCCGGCCGGTGTCGTCAACATCATCACCGGGCGCGGCGAGAGCGTCGGCGCGCCACTCGTCAGCCATCCCGGCGTGCGCATGGTATCGCTGACCGGCGATGTCGCGACCGGAGAGAAGATCCTGAAGGCCGCGTCGAAGGGCATCAAGCGTACACATCTCGAGCTCGGCGGCAAGGCGCCGGTCATCGTCTTCGACGACGCCAATCTGGAAGAGGTTGTTTCCGGCGTCCGGACTTTCGGCTATTACAACGCGGGACAGGACTGCACGGCGGCCTGCCGACTGTACGCGGCGCCGAAGATCTACGACCGCCTGGTCGCCGACCTCAGTCTCGCGGCCGGGTCCATCAAGGTCGGCAGGCAGCAGGAAGCCGGGGTCGAGATGGGTCCGCTGATCAGCAAGCAGCAACGCGCGCGCGTGGCCGGTTTTGTCGACCGCGCGAAGGCGGTGAGGCACATCGAGGTAACCGCGGGCGGGCACAGCGGCGGCGGCGGCGGATTTTTTTACGAGCCGACGGTGATCGCCGGTGCGCGCCAGACCGACGAAATCGTACGCAAGGAAGTGTTCGGGCCGGTCGT
Organism: Steroidobacteraceae bacterium; assembly: GCA_031431175.1. Classification (GTDB taxonomy): domain Bacteria; phylum Pseudomonadota; class Gammaproteobacteria; order Steroidobacterales; family Steroidobacteraceae; genus SCUD01. The sequence goes on from JANPCY010000057.1 coordinate 4,641, forward strand.
TTCCGTCACACGCTTCAAGGACGTCGAGCAGGCGATTGCGTGGGCGAATGATTCCGACTACGGGCTCGCCTCATCGGTGTGGACCCAGGATATCGGGCGAGGAATGCGGGTCGCGGCGCGGCTGCAGTACGGCTGCACCTGGATAAACACGCATTTCATGCTGGTCAGCGAGATGCCGCACGGCGGTGTCAAGCGCTCGGGTTACGGCAAGGATCTTTCAATGTACGCACTCGAGGACTACACGACGGTGCGACACGTGATGGTGAAGCTATAGGGGACTATTGACGCCGCGGCGCCCAGGCCTCGTAAGCGAGCAACAGCAAGAGGCCGCTCGCAAACGGCAATAATTCGTAGACCAGCCGATACGCGAGCACCGCGCCCAGCAGCGCTTCGGTTGGCACGCCGGTCAGCGTCACCAGCAGGATCGATTCGAACACACCGAGGCCCGCCGGCATGCCGGACAGCGTGCCAGCGGTGATCGCGGTGACATACACCGCAACAAATGCCGGAAGGCCGATGTCGGCGGCGGGCGGCAACAGTACGTACAGCACAGAGATGGCGCAAAGCACCTCGGTGATCCCGAGCAGATACTGGATGGTGGTCAGTTTCGAGCTTGGCAACTCGAAGGCGGGCACCCAGTTGCCGAGCGGCCGCACCCGCGCAACCACCAACCCGACATAGATGACATGAGTCGCCAACAGTCCCGCGCCGATCATGGTCACGATCTGCGGCTGCAGATGCAGGGCCGCGGCGACGGCGTCGGTCGCGGCGAGCATCGAGACGCCAGCCAGCAGTCCGAGACCCGATGCGAATGGCATTACCGACAGCAGTATCAACTTGCCGATATCGGCAGCGCCAAATCCTGCGGCGCTGTATATCCGGTAGCGGATTGCGCCGCCTGAAAAGGCGCCGAGACCCACGGCGTGGCCGATCGGATAGGCGATCAGCGCCGTCACAAATGGCCGTTGCCAACCCGCCGTGGGACGCAGGTAACGCAGCATCTGCACTTCATAAACGGCCATCGCAAACAGTGCGCCGGCCGTAAAGAGACCAGCGAGCACGAGCGCGCTGCCTGGAATGGCGGCGAAACTGGCCGCAACGCCTGCCGGATTCACCTCGGCCAGCTTGCGCCACAGCACGACGGCCGCGATCGAGATGATCGCGAACGAGGCGATTGGCGGCAGCAGCTTCCCGAGACGTGACTTCACCCTGTGTCACCCGCGATGAATCCCGCGGCCGCCCGCACGACGGCCGCATCCGCGAGGATATCGCGATGCCCCAGGCCCTTGGTGGAGATCATCTTCAATGCAGGCCAGGCGGCGGCAAGGATTTCGGCCTCATGATGGGGAATCACCGCGTCACCGCGATCGTGCACGAGCAGCGCCGGAATGCGGCAGCGCGGCCCGACCGCGACCAGGTCCAGTTCCGCGATAGGCCGTCCGGCATGCTCGTCGAGCAATCGCGCGAATTGCGCCATCGCGCGCGGCGGCAGGCGCAGCGCTTTCGCGTACATGAAGGGCATGCGGCTCACGCGCGTCGGGCTCGAGACGATCACAACCCGCGATGTCTGGAATCCGAGCGCAAGCGCCGCCCCGATCGCAGCGCCGCCGAAGGAGTGTCCGACCACCGCATGCACCGGCCCGGTGATCTTCGTAACCTCGAAAAGCAAGTCTGCAAGCAGGCGGGGTGTCGCATGCTCGCCTGCCGAGCGGCCGTGCCCCGGCAGATCAAGCGCGACAGTGCGGAAGCCCCGCGCGGCAAGCGCTGCAGCTAGCGGGCTGAACTGCGTGGTCCGGCCGCGCCAGCCGTGCAAGGCGAGCACCCGCGGCCCGTTCTCGCCCCAGGCGCGTGCGAAGAGTCCCGGGCGCAATTCAATCTCGCGCGAAGCGAGGCCGGGCGCAAGTTCCCAGGGCTGGGTTGGATTGCGGCCGCGCGGACGCGATACCAGTTCCGCCATCGCACGGGCAGTGCGGCGCGGCGCAATGCGGCCGGCGAGACCGAACAGCAGTGGAAGATAGAAAGGTACGGGGTCTGCCAAGTGGCAAAAAAGCCGGCACGGTTACCCGTGCCGGCTCTGTGTCATGCCGGATGCGGCGTTTCAGCCCGCGACAGGCGCAGCGGAATCTGCAGGCGCCTCGCCCTCTGCTGGTGCCGCACCGTCGGCGGGCGCATCTTCGGCCGCCGGTTCGGCAGGCGGGCCGCTGCAACCATCGACGCCGTCGATCAACTGGATCGAAAGGTCGCCGTCAGCCTGGATGTTTCGCACGCAGGTCGCCGAACCGGAGGCCAGCGGCGCGCTGAACTCCCAGTTACCCGGCGCCATCGGCAGCGATTCGCCGGTGCCATTGCACATCGGCGCGCCATTCTCATCGGTGGGGCCGGTCGTGTTCACTTCGGCGACCATCATCTTGTTGTTGGCGTACTTGTTCGCCGTGCCGATGAGTTCCTTCGGCGTCAGGCGCACAGGCACGCTTTCGCAGACACCGCCCTGCGACACGGTCTTGATCGTCAAGGTCGCGCGGAGCAGCGGCAGATCGTCATTTGCGCTGCCCCCACTGCAGGCTCCGAGCGCGATTGCCGCGACCGCGGCGAGACTGAGGGCCTTGAGGCCCGAACGCTTCAGAAACGACATCGTCGATCACTCCCCAGAAGTTGGTGTCCGTGGCCGGACTTTCGTTGCAGCCGGTAATTCTAGATCAATTCGCCCTGCCGGGGGGCCCGCTACGGCCAGGGCTGTTCCAGCTCCCAAAGAAGCGGTGCAAACCCGCGCCGCGCCAACATTCCAGCGCCCAGGGGGCGGAAACGGCGCCCCAGGCGGCGGCGGTACCAGGCTGCAGGCCGCAGCCAGACACCGGAATCGGTGCGCCCGCGGTCAGCGTTGCGGCGCCAGTCCTCGCTGGTCAACACGCTGAAATACATGGTCCCGCGGCAGAGCATGGAGAGATTCCTGAGCGCTCGCGCTGCCTCCCGGTCGGGAAGGTATTGCAGCACGTCATGGCAGATGAGCAGATCAAACGGTGCCCGGGGTGCATATTCGGCGATGCTGGCCCGGACCCAGCCATGGCGCCTGCTCAGGTACTCGCTGGGGTCCAGCCCGACGTAAAGGGCGCGCGGAAAGTACTCGCGCACCGCTTTTCGCATGTGCCCGAGGCCACAACCGGCATCCAGCACGCGCCGGACACTGAATCCCAGGTAGGACGTGAATGCGCAGATGAACCGGCCAAGCCTGAGCGCATCCTCGCGCGAGGCGACACGCGTTTCGGGATCGCGGAAGTAGCGTTGGTAAAACCTGGCGTCGAACTTCACCGGCAGTTATTCGACAGTGACGCTCTTGGCGAGATTGCGCGGCTGGTCGACGTCAGTGCCCTTCAGCACCGCGGCGTGATACGCGAGCAGCTGCAGCGGGATCGTGTAGACCGCCGGCGCCTGGAAGTAGCTGACATGCCGCGGCATCGTGAACACCTGCACGCCGTCCGAGGGCTCGATGCCAGATTCCGGGTCCGCGAACACGTAAAGCATGCCGCCACGTGCGCGGACTTCCTGCAGGTTCGACTTTAGCTTCTCGAGCAGGTCGTTGTTCGGCGCCACCGCAATGACGGGCATGTCTTCATCCACCAGCGCAAGCGGTCCGTGCTTCAACTCGCCAGCCGCGTAGGCCTCTGCGTGAATGTACGAGATCTCCTTGAGCTTCAGCGCGCCTTCCATCGCGATCGGGAACATGGCCCCACGTCCCAGGAACAAGGCATGGTGCTTGCCCGCAATCTGCTTTGCGAGTTCGGCGATCACCGGCTCCAGCGCAAGCGTCTGCTCGATCATGTGCGGCAGTTCCAGCAGGCGCTGAACCAGGTTCTTTTCGCGTTCCGGCCCGATGCCGTGGTGCTGGCCGATCGCGATGACCAGCATGCCAAGCGCCGCAAGTTGTGTCGTGAAAGCCTTGGTGGACGCCACGCCGATCTCAGGACCCGCGCGGGTCAGCAGCACGAGCTCGGATTCGCGTACCAGCGAACTTTCCGGGACATTGCAGATCGCCAGTGTCGACAGGAACCCCGCCTTGCGCGCCAGACGCAGCGCCGCGAGCGTGTCGGCCGTCTCGCCCGACTGCGAGACCGACACAAACAATGAATTGTCCGGAACGACCGGCTCGCGATAGCGAAATTCGCTGGCAATCTCGACGCGGCAGGGCACGCGGCAGATCTGCTCGATGAAATAGCCGGCGACCACGCCGGCGTGGTAGCTCGTGCCGCAGGCGACGATGTGGACCGAGGCGGTGCGCTTGAAAACTTCCATCGCGGCCGGGCCGAATGCCTGTGCCAGCAGTCGCCCGCCCGCAACCCGCTCTGCGAGCGTCTGCGCCACGGCGCGCGGCTGCTCGTGGATCTCCTTGAGCATGTAATGGGGGTAATCGCCGCGCTCGGCGGCATCGGCCGATAGCTCCGATTCGTACGCCCGGCGCTCCACAGAATGGCCGGCGCCATCCACGATCAGGATGCTGCGCCTGCGGATGCAGGCAACGTCGCCCTCCTCGAGGACGATGAAACGACGCGTGACCGGCAGCAGCGCCGCCACATCGGAGGCGACGAAATTCTCGTCCTCGCCGATGCCGATGACCGCCGGACAGCCTGCGCGCGCCATTACGAGGCAATCCGGATCCGATCCCCACATGACTGCGAGCGAATAAGCACCGTGCAGTTCGGCGACCGTCTTGCGCACCGCGGCAAACAGGTCCTTGTCTCCGGCGAGATGATGATGAATTCGGTGCGCGATGACCTCAGTGTCTGTCTCCGAGCTAAACTCATAGCCAAGCCGCGTGAGATCCGCACGCAGCTCCTCGTGATTTTCGATGATGCCGTTGTGGACGATCGCGATGCCGTCGCGCGAGATGTGCGGATGCGCATTGCGCTCGTGCGGCACGCCATGGGTCGCCCAGCGCGTGTGGGCGATGCCGAGATGGCCGGCTGTAGGAGTCGCGAGCAGCGCCTCGGAGAGCTTCGCGACCTTGCCGACGGCACGCAGCCGCGTGACCGCGGTGCCGACATTCAGCACCGCGACGCCGGCCGAGTCGTAGCCGCGGTATTCGAGGCGCTTCAGGCCCTCGATCAGGATCGGGACAACGTCACGTCCGGCGACCGCTCCGACGATTCCGCACATGCTCCACAGATCCTTGGGCGTACCCGGTAGTGCTCGGCGGCTGCCGCGCGGAGGGACCACGGGCGCCGTGGTGACATTCTAATCCAATGGGGTCCCGCCGTAGCGGGTGGGCATTTCACGAAATCCGGCGGCTGGCACCGGCTCGGGACCAATTCAGGCCTTCGTTGGCCGGATGCCGAGCCAACGCAGCGCCTCTTCCCGCTTCGCAAAGAAATCGACGCGCACACCACGATTCATGGCGGCGATCTTGAAGAAATCGGTCTGCTGGTCGGGAACATGCCCCTGTACAAAGCACGCCATGGCGAGACCCGGCACGAGGCGCGCGGCCGTAGCGGCGTTTTCGAACGAATCCATCGTCGTCATGCGCCGCCCGGAGACCGTGCCCTCGGTCAACACGCGCCTGACCTGGTGTTGCTTGCAGGCCTCACCGATCTGCTTCCAGAGGCGATTCATCCGCTCCGGCGTGATCTCGAAGCCCGGCACGAGCCGGGCAAATAGATAGCCCTCGCACAATTCCAGAGTGGCTTCGGAATCCGGCGCTGACTGATCTGTTTTGGATGTCATGCGACAGTGGCTAACCCGGTTTCTTTGCCGGGCGCTTCCAGCCGGCCAGAGTCTGCTGCCGACTGCGCTCCAGAGTCAATGCGCCCGCCGGGGCCGGCTTGGTGATGGTCGAGCCGGCACCGATGGTTGCATCCGCGCCGACTGTCACGGGGGCCACCAGCATCGTGCCCGAGCCGATGAAGGCGCCGTCCCCGATGGTGGTGCGGTGCTTGTCCGCGCCGTCGTAATTGCAGGTCACGGTGCCGGCTCCGACATTGACCCTGGCACCGATGGTCGTGTCGCCCAGATAGGTCAGGTGATTCGCCTTGCTGCCGGGCCCGAGCTCGGAGTTCTTGACCTCGACGAAGTTGCCGATGCGCACTTCATCAGCTAGCCGCGTGCCGGAACGCAGCCTCGCGAACGGGCCGATCACACAGCGCGCGCCTGCGATCGCGCCCTCGATGACACAATTGGCGCGCACTTCCGTGTCTGCGCCGATCTCACAATCGCGCAGCACGCTTCCCGGACCGATGCGCACGCGATCGCCGAGACGCACCTTGCCCTCGAGGATCACATTGACCTCGAGCACCACATCGCGTCCGCAATGAACCTCGCCGCGGATATCCACGCGCGCGGGATCGACAATCGTCACGCCCGCGCGCATCAGCTCAGTCGCGCGATCACGTCGGCGCGCCGCCTCGACTTCCGCAAGCTGCAGCTTGTCGTTCACGCCCAGCACCTCCGTGGCCGACGCCGCGACGACGGCTTCGATCGCAACACCGTCCCGCACCGCGGCGACGATGCAATCAGGCAGATAGTACTCGCCCTGGGCGTTGTCGCGCCCGAGTGCCGAAAGCCAGCGCCGGAGCTTGCCGGCTGGCGCTGCCAGGAGGCCCGTATTGACCTCGGCAACGGCCAGCTCCTTATGGTTAGCGTCCTTGTGCTCGACGATTCGTGCCACGTGACCGGTGGTATCGCGGATCACGCGACCGTAACCGGCCGGATCCGGCAAGACTGCGCTCAGCAGCGCGAGCGATGACGCCCCGGCACGGCTGGTCAGATCGGTAAGCGTCGCGGCCCGCACCAGCGGCACGTCGCCGTACAGCACGAGCACGGTGTGGTCGTCGGGTATCGCCGGCATGGCCTGCAGCACGGCATGGCCGGTGCCGAGTTGTTCGGTCTGCAGCACCCAGTGAATGCCGCTGTCCGGAAAGGCCTCGCGCACTTGCTCGCCGCCGTGGCCGTAGACGACATGAATTGCTGCGGGTCCGAGCTTGCGCGCCGTGTCGATAACATGGGCCAGCAATGGCCGGCCCGCAAGCGGCTGCAGGACCTTCGGCAGGTCGCTCGCCATGCGCTTGCCCTGGCCGGCGGCCAGGATGACGACGGAAAGGGGCATCGGCGAGGATTGTACCGGAGGCAAGGCCGGAACTCGCTGAGCGGGTGGTACGGCCCCTGCCTGGGTTATCGTGGATAGATACCCAGGGAGATGCCCAGTATGCGTAACATCATTTGGTACTCGCGATTCGCAAAGGCCATCGCACACTTCTGCGGACGCCCGAAAGTGTTCGTCATGGCGGTCCTGGTCATCGTGACCTGGATTGCCACTGGACCGATATTTCACTTCAGCGATACATGGCAATTGGTGATCAATACCGGAACGACCATCGTGACATTTCTGATGGTCTTCCTGATCCAGAACACGCAAAATCGCGACACTGAAGCAATACAGGTAAAGCTGGACGAATTGATTCGCGCAACCAGGGGTGCACACAACGCACTTCTTGATCTGGAAGAGCTCGAAGAGGACACACTCGAGTCGTTCCGGCGGCGGTATCAAGCGCTCGCCACTGCTGCAAGGGCCGATCTGATCCATGGCGTGCAAGACACCGGGACACCCGAGCCTTGACCAGATATCGACCGATCGGCGGCTGGCTGCCCGGGTCGAACACGCCTTGAGAGCCACGAGTGTGAGCGCGAACTCATCGCCACGAGGGCACATTGAACACAGTTGAACGCGAGTTGCTAAGCAAGGTGCCGGAGGTCACTCTGGTGTTCTGGATCATCAAGGTTCTCGCCACGACACTCGGTGAAACGGGTGGCGATGCGGTGTCGATGTCAATGAATCTCGGTTACCTGGTCGGTACCGGAATATTCGCCGTGATTTTCGTCATCGCAGTCATTGTGCAGATCACCGCGAAAAAATTTCATCCGGTCATCTACTGGACGACGATTGTCGCTACGACGACGGTTGGCACGACACTGGCGGATTTCGCCGATCGTTCACTGGGCATCGGCTACGCAGGCGGGACCGCGATCCTGTTCTCGCTGCTGATGGGATCGCTGCTGGTCTGGTACCGCGCTCTCGGCTCGGTATCCATTGATACCGTGAGCTCGCCGGTATCGGAAATGTTCTATTGGGTGACGATCATGTTTTCGCAGACCCTCGGTACTGCGCTAGGCGATTGGACGGCCGATACGCAGGGCCTGGGGTATCTGGGCAGCGCGGCGGTGTTCAGCATCATGCTGGCGGCAATCGCGCTGGCCTACTACCGAACGAAGATTTCCCACACGGTACTGTTCTGGGCCGCATTTATCCTTACGCGGCCGCTGGGAGCGGTCGTCGGGGACTTCCTGGACAAGCCCCTCGACAAGGGCGGCTTGAACCTGAGCCGTTACTCGGCATCAGCGACCATTCTTGCGCTGATCCTTTTCTGCATCTTCTTCTTCTCGCACAAGCCGGCAAAACGGGTGCATTAGTGCGCCTTTGGACCACCTTTCCCTGTTCAGGCGCGCTCCAGGGCCAATCGAGTCCTGGGGACGCGTGATCGAGAGGGCCGCATGAAACGACGTGAGTCTGTTGTCTTCGCCATCGCGCTGGTCGCAACCGCCTGCGTGCCGAACGGCAAGTCCTCGGATGACGTCGCGGCCGTCCAGCAGGCGATCAAGGACGATTACGCCGCCTATAGCGGCTTCGACGAGCAAAGATACCGCGCAATGCTCACCGACGATTACCTCCTGCTCGAGAACGGAGAGCTGATCGACCGCGAAGCCGACGTCGCCAGCATGGCGAAGCCGACCGCCGGCTATCGGCGTACCGACGATTTCGATTTCCGCTCGGTCAAGCTCAACGGCGACTTCGCCTACGCCGTGTACTTCCTGAAGTCTGAGATTCACGACGACATCAAGGGCGCGCGCCAGCGTGAATGGCTCGAGAGCGCGATCCTCAGGCGTTCTGAAGGCGCTTGGCGGCTGGCGCTGCTTCATTCCACGAGGATCTCCACACCTGCAGGAGCACAGGACATGAAGTCATTCGCCACCCGCTACACTGCCGCCTGGTGCAGCCAGGATCCCGCAGGCGTCGCAGCCTTCTTCGCAGGCGACGGCTCGCTCAAGATCAATGACGGCGCCCCGTCCGTCGGACGAGCGGCCATCACCGAGGCGGCCCTCGGGTTCATGCGGGACTTCCCGGACTTGACCGTCGAAATGGACGGGCTGGAGCGCAAGGGTGACGGTTACATCTATCGCTGGACCCTGATCGGCACGAATACCGGACCTGGCGGTGCAGGCAACAAGGTCCGAATCAGTGGCTATGAGGAGTGGACGATCGGTACGGATAGCCTGATCGCCGCGTCACTGGGCCATTTCGATGCGGCCGACTACAACCGTCAGCTCGGAAAAACGGGCGGCTAGAATCCTGCCATGGACCGCTGGGAGACGCATTGTCCTGTTGCTGTTTTCGCTTCGCCCCCACCCCAATGCAGGAATTTCGGCCTGCGGCCACTGCAGCCGCGGCTTCATCTGGTTGGACCAAGTGCGTCTGGGCAGTGTTTCTGCTTGTGCACATAGCCGCCAAGGCGTGAAGTTGGCCCCACATTCGCCGATGGCAAGATGCTATTTCGCTCAGGACCGCAAGTGCGCATACTTGGAACATCAATCAAGCAGAGGGATCCATGGCAACAAAGCTCGAAAAACCGCTGAAGCGCGAAATCGTCGTGAACGACGCGCCCTACATGCTGACCATTTCGCCGGAGGGGTTGAAGCTCGTGCCGAAAGGCAAGCGCAACGGCCTTGAGCTCACATGGAAAGGCATCCTCATGCAGGCGACGATGAGTGAGATTGCAGGCGGAAGTTCCGGCGCATAGGTCGCCGGCTCGACCGGCACCGGTACTGCTCCACCTAGGGAGCGAGTTGGGTCATGAGTTTCGCAGGCTCCATTCACCGCTGCGAATTGCCGCCCGATGCACTGCTGAACCGGTATTCGGGATCCGGCGCTTTTGCGGATTGCTACGTTGCCGAGATCGCCGGAGCCGTTTCCCATGCTGAATTCGTCGGGGCTTTCTACACCTCGGCGGTGTTCCAGCTCGAGCGGCTGCTCTTGCGGCTGCTGGTCTCGCGCCCTTCCACGGACGCAGAGGCCCGCGAGCTCGCGCAACGGAAACGGGATTCGTTCGCGGCCTGGTCGGTCGAGGCGCGCGCAACCGACCAGCTGCTACTTTCCAACTTCAGGGGCCGCACGAAATCCTGGCTCATGGTGGCCGCGCCGCAGAATGCCGGATCCCCGCGTACGTGGCTATTCTTCGGCTCGGCCGTCGTGCCGGTGCGTAGCGCCGGCGCGGGCCGAACCAGACAGGGATTCGTCTTCACGGCTTTGCTTGGATTTCACAAGCTGTACTCGCGGATCCTGCTGAAATCCGCCGTCTCGCGGCTTTCCCGCCGGGCGATTACCGCGACCCTCCGGACTGGCTGACGCGCGGTTGGCGCCGTCTGCGGCGAGGAACTGGCGACGCCCTACCAGGGATAGTGCTTGCCGTTGTAGTTGAAGAATTTGCCCGTGTCTTCCGGCTTCAGCGCCGCGATCACCGAACGCATGGCGCCGATGCTCTCCTCCGGCGCGAGCGTGCCGCCCGCACCGCCCATGTCGGTGCGCACCCAGCCCGGGTTCAGCACGATGCAGGTGATGCCGCGCGCGGCGAGGTCGATCGAGAGGCTCTTCATCACGCTGTTGACTGCAGACTTGGAGCTGCGATACGCGTAGCGGCCGCCGGAGGTGTTGTCCGCGATCGAGCCCATGCCGCTCGTGATCGTGACGATGCGCTTGTCGTGGCTCTGCGAAACATTCTCCAACAACGCCTCGGACACGCGCATCGGACCGAGCGTGTTCGCGTCGAGCACGCGCGCCCAGGCTGCGTAATCGAGGCTGCCGAGCCGCTGGCCGGAAGGCCCGCCGACGCCCGCGTTGTTCAGGAGAAGATCGATGGGTTGACCCTTCAGCCCGGCCGCGGCCGCTCGCACACTGGCCATGTCTGTGACGTCGATCTGGAGGATACGGACGCGATCGCCGGTTTTCTTCGCGAGTTGCTGAAGGTCTTGGGCATCCTCCGGCGACCGGCAGGCGGCAAAGACTTGCCAGCCTTCGGCGGCGTACTGGCGTGCAAATTCAAGGCCGAGGCCGCGGTTGGCGCCCGTGATGAGTACTGTCGGCATGAATTTACCTCCGGTGCCAATTATCGCACTGCGCGCCACAGCGGTGGCCAAACGACACGAGGCCGCCGGTTCAAACCGGCGGCCTCGGGGAACGCTGCCTTCTCTTGATTAGCCCAGCGCGCCTGTTACGGCTTGACGCACCCTGCGGGGGTGATCGGAGGTGTGCAGAAGACGCCACCTTCCGTGATGGTCTGGTTGCCGCCCCTCTCGGTCGCGAGGATCTCAAGCTCATAGATCCGGTTCGGCCGCAGGAACTGCTTCGCCACCAGGAAGCTGGACGTCGACCGCGGCACATCCGCGTCAAACTGAGTCTTCGTCTTACCCGGGGCAAGCTCGGGGTTCGTGACGTCGGCGATCAGGACATGGTAGCTCACGACTTCGACCGGCCCGAGCGCGGGAATGATCGGTTCCGTCACCTGCTTCCACCGGATGAGAAGGTGCTCATCCGCCGGGACGACGTCGCCGTCCTCGGGCGCCAGGATTTCAGGGCCGGCGGCAACTTTGTGCGAGAGCCTGGCGAAGCCCCTGAAATTCGAAGCCTCGTTCTGGGCCCCGAAGATGTACTTTCCCTCGGGCCACGCAGAGAGGAGTTCCGTAAGAAAGATTTCGGGCTCCTCCAGGTCGCGCTCACAACCGAGCGCTTGTTCCAGTTCGACGATCTGCGGCTCGTCTCGATCCTGGAAGCCCTCGGTGATGCCATGCGTAACTTCCGGGCCCCCAACCGACCCGAACTGGAATACGATCTGGCCGTTCG